>CAUYTW010000148.1 GCA_963575715.1 Gammaproteobacteria bacterium
ATTTAGCGAACCCTCTTTACGTATTACCAGCTCTTCCAACTGCGTAACTCCTACTCTATAACAAGATTGAGTTTTTTTCTGTCATTCTGCGCGTAGTCGCAGAACGCAGAATCTATGTAGATGGATTCTGCAATTCCACTTCGCTTCACGTAGAATGACTTACTATTTTTCAACTGCGTAACTCCTAGATTGTAAAAAATAAATTTTCTCTGAAGCGCACCATGGATAGCAAGCAACCGCGACGATGTAAGCCATTGTGAAGTGTAGCGAAGTAGGGCGGTTGTTGCCAAATTTTGGTGATTGTCCGCCCCGTCCGAGGGTGCTATGGTTAGAGTGGGGTTAGGGTATACGGTTCTGTCAAAAAGATCCGGAAGAACAGGTAAAACCCGCCGGGCAACTTCGACGAAAATATGGGCAGGTAGCCGGGAAAGACCGTAACGTCTCAAACTCAACTTTAAAAAACAGGAGGACGGCGTTTCCTCATCATGCTTAAGAGTGGGGGGTTCTGCGCCGAATTTGGATGATTAAAAAAACTGTCGGTGTTATTGGTGCCGGAGTCATGGGCAGTGGTGTAGCACAGAATCTTGCACAGAGTGGTTTTACTGTAGTGCTGATTGATGTCAGCGCTGATGCGTTGCGACGAACCGAGGAGGAGATTCGTAAAAATATTCGTTTTTCGGCATTTTATGCTAAGGATAAAACAAAGGTCGAGTCGGTGGATATGGTCCTGCAACGGATTGAATTTACGACTGACTATAGCAAGCTTGCGGCGGCTTATTTTGTTGTTGAAAACACAACCGAAAAATGGGAAGTAAAGCAGGCGGTCTATCCGCTGATCGATCAATATGCGCCAGCAGAAGCGCGAGTCGCCGCAGATACTTCATGTTTTTCGATTACGCGTTTGGCGTCATTAACCAAGCGACCTGATAAAATCATTGGCATGCACTTTATGAATCCGGTGCCGATGAAAACTGCTGTTGAAGTTATTAAAGGTTATCACACCAGTAGCGAGACTATTGCCATTAGCCTCGATTTTTTAGCCGCGATGGGTAAGGAGGGAATTGTCGTTAACGATCTTCCCGGATTTGTTTCTAATCGCGTATTGATGCTAACGGTGAATGAGGCAATCTTTGTGGTTCACGACGGTGTAGCGACTGCGGCACAGGTCGATGAAATACATCGAAAATGTTTTGGACATAAAATGGGTCCGCTGGAGACTGCAGATTTAATCGGCCTTGATACTATTCTTTATTCAGTGGAAGTGCTCTGGGAAAGTTACAATGATAGTAAATATCGTCCTTGTCCGTTGCTGAAAAAAATGGTTGCCGCAGGTTTATTGGGACGTAAGAGTGGCGAAGGCTTTTACAAATATCCTGGCGTTAACGCGTCAATTACCCTGAGCTAGAGCAAGTGTAATTGGTTAATTAGCCTTAGAGGAAGTTTTTACATCTTAAATTTTATATAAATATGTTTAATTAACTCAAGTTGCCACCTATCCATAGTTACGATGTTCTGCCACAATATCCACGGTAAAACGCTGATTCATGGCGATATGTAGCAACTTGGGTTAATTTGATATCCAAAGGGGGCGGAAAAAACTGTTTCCTTTCCTATTCTCCATTAAAGGGTAGAGTTTCTCGGGGATGCTTGATGAAATTTTGGCGGGACTACTGGTTTGGAATAGCCCTGCTACTGCCGTTACCTTTTTGGGGGTTGTTTTATGTGCAAGGTTGGCAACCGATAACGAAAGGGTGGACATTGCTGTTGATTGCCCCTGTTCTTGAAGAGGTTGCCTTTCGCGGCACAATCCAAACGTTGCTGATACGCACTTCCTTTGGTCGCACTCATTATGGCCTGATCAGTGGCGCAAACCTGCTGACTGCATTTTTGTTTAGTTTAACCCATGTCATTGTGCATGGTAATTTTTTTGGACTGTTAACCCTATTCCCTGGGCTGATTTTTGGTTTTTTCAGAGAACGTTATCAGTGCTTGATGCCCGTCATCGTGCTGCATGGTTACTACAATGCAGGGTTACTGCTTCAAATTTCAGATAATGTCCCAATCAATAGAATAAGAAATTCAAATTTTATTGTCTTTTCTATTCTAGAAAGATGTGTTTATGTACTACCAAAATTGTTACTCTAAATTTTGTAAAAAATGATTAACCAATCATATTGGAGCAATTTGGTACTTTATCCATCACTATAATGCCTCGCTTTCGATTAACCAAAACGGATAATCATTATCGAATCCTATAAACTTAGGTCACTACCGTAGTTTGTTTTTGGTTTCCCGTCGAGGATCGGCGAGTGCGGCAAAGTAGGGACTGGGATCAGGCAGCATGGGAGTTTAGAGGGTAAATAACGAAACCGTTATCCTCTTTTTCGTTGTCTAAGGAGGTAGATAGCGCGATTGCCCTGGAAGAATTAGGTTAAATCCGCCGCGCAGTGTCGATGATTACTGCATAGAATGTCATTGTGGATGATGACCGACTCAGCATGAGGGGCGGACTCCAAATGTCCCGCCGTTAACACGGACTTGTACCAATCTTGATGGATGTGTATAGTTCCGCTCTTCTAAAAATTCTACCTAATTAGATATTTTTCATTTTCTCTATTTGATAAACGGCGGGAGATTTGTTATGTATGCGGTAGTCATGACCGGCGGCAAGCAGTATCGGGTAAGCGAAGGCGACAAGCTGCGCGTTGAGACGCTCCCTGCGGAAGAAGGCGAAACGATAGCCTTTGATAAAGTGCTGTTGGTTGCCGACGGCTCACGGCTTAACATTGGCTCGCCCTATGTCGAGGGAGGCAGTGTAACCGCCACGGTTACCACACATGGGCGTGGCGAAAAGATTCGTATCGTCAAGTTCCGACGCCGAAAGCATTATCAGAAAGTTACTGGTCATCGTCAGAACTATACCGAGATCAGGATTACCAACATTGTCGTTGCGTCCCCTGCTTAAAAAATACACTGCGCAATCGATTGACGGTTCATTTTTTATTTTCGCTTTCAGTTTCTGCATGAAGGCGAAGACTGAACCAGACTCAGTCAATCACCCCGCCCTAAAGGGCGGGGCTTGTAGAGCCAATCGACAAGCCCG
>CAUYTW010000149.1 GCA_963575715.1 Gammaproteobacteria bacterium
TGTTAAAAACTCCTTTATTTTTTAAGTATACCATTTTATAGTTTTCTAGCTATATTACTCACTGCGCTTCCAAATCGAGTTCAATTTTCGTGACGCTAAGTAGTTCTGGGGACTCAACGACTTCATGTCCGTCAACCAACGTCCGGTCATCAACGCCGCCAACCATTGCTTTTTTAATGGTCAATATTGTGCATCTTTTGAGACGACAATCTGAGTTCGTCGGCATGAGCATCATTGACCTCAAGCCTTGGTTCCGCGCCGGAAAGTATGTCCGCAAAACCTTAAAATGCTTTCTGCTAATCCTTGACCACATTTCTATTGATGCCATCGTCAGGCAAGTAGCCTCGCTTGGCCGCATTCACTTGCCTGTGCCCGTCATTTAATGGCGAAGGTGTTGTAATAATAATTCCAATTATGGTATTATTTTAAAAATTTAGCGTAACTGCCTTAGATACAACATATATGCCCCACGGCTAAAGGCGGGGCTTGAGAAGTAAAATTCACAAGTTCAGAACTTGACCAGCCTGAGTCCAAAGTATCGGACTACGTTTTTGGAGTCATGACACCTGCGGATGCGTGCCAGTCCGCAGCTCTGTCGCTCACCGTTAAACATCTTTAATGGGGTTAAGGAAGTGCGGTTAGCGGAACAGAGCTGCTGAAAACATTGGCGAGGCAAACATAACCGGCGCAAGCCGAGTTGCCCTTACAGGCTGACAGCCGGGAAAGACCGGCTCCTAATTCTGAAAACCGCCCGCTTTCCTCCCTGCCCGGCTAAAGCCGGGGGCTTCTCGCGGGCATTTGGTGAGTGATTGCCCACGTCCGGTTGCGTATGGAAGCAGAGTAGAGGACGCAGGGGCAGATTTTGGTGATTGTCCACCGCGTCGGCGTAGTTACAATGGTGAGGGCGCAGGGTTCTCATTATTTTGGAGTTAGGGTCTGGGTTTCTGTCAAGAAGACCCAGAAGAGCAGATAAAACCTGCCGAGCAATGTCGATGATAATCGCTACGGGCGGGAGGGCCATGAAAGCTTATGCGCGTGTAAGACGATAGCCCCTCAATCACCGGTGGCAATGGTGTTACTGGAATGAAGCGTCTGATTTTTTAGCGCAGTCCGATACGAACAAAAACGATGTTTTGAGGTCTTTTTTAAAGAGTTATATAATTTAACTCAATGTTTTTAAAAGAGTATATGTATCTAGTCAGTTACCATTTAGCGTGAATTAGATGGTAACTTGGATTAGGTTAATTAAAAAATGAATCATATGGGCCGTTAGCTCAGTTGGTAGAGCAGCTGACTCTTAATCAGCGGGTCGTAGGTTCGAAACCTGCACGGCCCACTAATAAAAACAAAAGCCTAGCGGGTATTTAATTTATATTCCTTAACTACTTTAGCGTGATGAGCAGAATATTCATCCGTCACAATCCATACAGGCTTAGAAGCATCTTTAGTTAAATCTCTTAGAGGGTTATATTCCCCGCCGCTTGCGGCGTACGAAAATACAGTGTCTGATAAGGCACTGTAAAACGAAGGTGAGCCGCATAGCGTGCGAACCGTAGTGCAAAAATACCCCGCCGCTTGCGGCGGGGTTGTTTATTTCAAAAATTATCACGGTTAATATCATGTTTTTACTCCTCTTTTAGTGTTAACAGGCCCTAATATTTATCTATTTTTTTCTCTCCGTTCTATCCTCTTAATTCATTGAATACTCTTGGCAGCGATGGTATCTTCAAGCCCGTACTTGCCAACCTGTAGTTGGATTTCCTATTCATATCCATCCGTCGCGAAACTGCTGGGCGACGGTAATAATGTTTCGCGCACGATCCTCGTAAGTATGCTCTCGCATCACATGAGCATACGCCGCTTCAGCGACAGCCCGACTGGCTTCGAAGTTGGCGAGCCAGTACTGAACCTTGGCAACGCAGTCGTCGATATCGGTGAACATCGCACATTCTTTAGCTGCGTCAAAATCGTCGTCGGCGTGTCGGCGCTGATCAGTCAGCAAAAAACCGCCGCGTGCGGGCACGCCATAGCAGCGCTCTGGGAGGCCCCAACTGAGTTCTCCGTCATGGTCGCAGGAGGAGCGATAGCTGAGATTGATCCTTGAACGCTGGATGACGCGAATCTGCTCCTCTTCGGAAATGCCCGATGAATGTCGGATGTAATGGCGCAGGCCCAGCCCTTCCATGCGCTGTGAGAGATCGGCGAAGAAGCGTTGCCGCTCTGCATGCTCCTTGTAGCGAACGCCATCCATGTTGCCGAGAAAGGATACGTCGTACTCGTAGAAAGCAGGGTCGCGCATCTCGTTCAGCGTATGGCCGTGCAGGTTGAAATTCTTTACCCAAACAGCATTCGGACTGTAAACTTTGTGTTGAGCGAATTCCCAAGTTGGCTGCAGGGTGACGGTGATCATCGGCACGCGCGGTTCTGTAGGTTTAGACTCTATCTTGATGCTGCTATGCCCTGAATTTAGCACATCGTGTGCGATAGACACTATTATATCATCTTTATCTCCCACAGCTAAATTATAGGCAGCAACGTTTTGCAGCGAATTGATTTTCACATTGTAACGCAGCAAACGAAAATTTATTGGATCAGCTTCATATGCAGTCACCGAGCCGGCAATTTTGGCCAGTGGGACAAGCAATGTGCCGATATGAGGACCAATAAAAATAATGTGATCATTCTCAGCAATAAATCGGGATAAAAACCTGACTGTGCTGCTTCCATAGTCACCATTTTTTAATAGAAATCTCGAGATAATTTGATCCCTTGGATCAACTACAAATAATCCCTGCGAGGTATCGACTAGATAGCCAATTCCATATTTGTATAAACCTCTAATCTTGAAATACCCGCGAATTTTCTGCTTTACATCATTCAAGTAACTCATCTAAATTTATTCTCAATAATGAATGGTTAACTGATAACCCGCCAGCGCGCTTTGCCACTGGCGGGAACAAGCCGCTTTAGCTAACGGAACTCGACGTAAGGAATCGAATTTTTTGAAATTGACATCACAAAGTAGGTAAAAAGAAAATATTATTTTCTTCCATAGAAAGAAGATTGA
>CAUYTW010000150.1 GCA_963575715.1 Gammaproteobacteria bacterium
CTCCCCTTGAGATGTCATCGACATAGCGAGCAGCGACATTCAAGGGTCCAATCACAGCGTCGAGGGTATCATTTACGCCTTGGACAATCTTGCGGAAATCACCTTGATGCTTCGAGGCATCGGCACGAGTCGCTAATTTACCTTCGACCGCCGCCTTAGATAGCAGGCCAGCGTCTGTAACTAGGCCACCAATGGAGGCAACTGCTTCCTTTAGGGAAATTAACAAACGACCTACTTCGTCTCTTGCGGTCACTTCAATTTTTGCCGAGAGATCGCCTTGACCAATCTGATTGGCTATCGTTACCGCTCGACCTAATGGTCGAGTGATGCTCAAGGTCAGCCATACGCCAATTCCTCCTGCCATCAATACCGCGAAAATGGATAAAAGCATTAGCGTTCGACGCCCTTGTTGAGCCTCTATTTCGGTATTTTTGCCTATGGATTCCACTAAATCAGATTGGTATTCAATTAATTTATCAATAGCTTTCATATAGTGCTGTTGGGTTTTTTCCAAGGTATTAATCAGGAAGCTACCCGCTTCTTCCTTTTGTCCCGATTTAATTAACTCAATTAAATGATCCTGATCACTGAGCTGTTCCTGTCTAGCCTCGTTCACTACTTTGAATAGATCTCTGCCCTTCTCAGTTTTTATGCGTGGCTCCAGCCATTCCATTCTAGCGGAAACGATTTTGCGTGATTCAATTACTTGGTCGATTCCTTTTTGCGCTTCCTCTGGAGTCTTGACCAAAATCGCAGTACGCAAATTACGGGCGATGCTGTTTACTGCATCAATGATATCGTTGGCCTTCACGGTTTTAGGAAATTTATCGGTCACAATGTCTTGCAAAAAAACATTGATCTCCTCCATGCGTGCGGTGCCAATCCATGCCACCAAGGCAAGCATCATTATCACAACGGCGAATCCGAGTCCCAACCGTATACCAATAGCTAAATTCTTCATTGGAATCCTCTTAATAAATTTTTATACATCAAGGAACTACAACAACACCAGTAATATTGAAGCCAGCATCGACATAAGTAATTTCACCCGTAATTCCAGAGGCTAAATCAGAACATAAAAACGCACCAACGTTGCCAACCTCCTCAATGGTGACGTTACGCCGTAATGGAGAATTTCTTTCGGCGTAGTCTAAGAGTTTACGAAAATCGGAAATTCCAGAAGCGGCTAAGGTTTTAATGGGACCAGCAGAGATGGCGTTAACTCGAATTCCCTGTGGGCCTAGGCCATCGGCCATGTAGCGAACTTCGGCTTCAAGGGCGGCCTTGGCCAGGCCCATGACGTTATAATAAGGCACTGCCCGTATCGCCCCGAGGTAAGTGAGGGTCAACATGGCACCCGCGCGTCCCTGCATGAGTGGGAGCACGGCCTTGGCCAGTGCCGCAAAACTATAGACGCTAATCTCATGAGCGATGTTGAAGGCCGAACGAGAGACATGGTCTAAGTAAGTGCCTTCAAGTTGGTCACGAGGAGAAAAAGCAATAGAGTGAACCAGGATATCTAAACTATCCCAACGCCGGGAAAGTTCATCGGCGACGGATTGGATCTGCGCGTCGCTGGCTACGTCGCAGGAGATAACAATATTCGAGCCAAACTCTTCTGCGACTCGTTCGACCCGTTCCTTCAGTTTGTCGCCTTGATAAGTGAATGCCAACTCCGCTCCTTCGCGGCGCATGGCCTGGGCAATACCATAAGCGATCGAACGGTTATTCGCTACACCCGCAATAAGCGCACGTTTACCTTGTAAAAAAGCCATAATGTTCAACCTGTGATGGAGGAAATTCGATTTTAGGTAGTTACTTCATTACGATGGCGCATTGTAATGGCAGGATGCTAGATATACTATAGATTATTGACAACCTTCTCTTTTCAAACGTTGATGGTACGAACTAAGGTATAAGGCGATTTTTAAACACTCTTGACAGAAAAGCGTGAAATCACGATAATATTGCCCCTTGTGCCGCATACTCTAAATTTAGAGTTTGTGGAGGGGTTCCCGAGTGGCTAAAGGGATCAGACTGTAAATCTGACGGCTCCGCCTTCGGTGGTTCGAATCCACCCCCCTCCACCATCGTTAATCACACTGACTTATAAGGATGATGCCTGTAAATCATCCCACGGCTAAAACCGTGGGCTTTAATAAAATAAAGCCTGATTTACCAGCCTGAGCTACAAAATATCGTGGCTACGTTGCAACGAAGTACAAGACTCATCTACGAATGCTTCCTTATGCCTGTCTGCATGACAGGCAGCTCGTAGTTTTGAAAGTGGCGTGATGTAGATAAGCTCGCGGGTAGTTACGAAACTGTCTGCCGTAAGGTTCGCAAGAACCGAAGCTGCGTTGCAACCTTGGCTAAGGGAAGCTGGCCGAAAGGCTCCGTCACCATGCCCGTAAGGGTTGACAGCCGAGAAATACTGGCTTTTTTGACTGATGATTTTTCCCGCTAAAACTATCTCCATTAATCCTCACCATGACTAAAGTCATGGTGTATCTCTGGGATAATAATGATGTGAGGATGGATGTTGAGAGTGGTTATTTGGTTGGCGGGTGTAGTTCAATGGTAGAACCTCAGCCTTCCAAGCTGATGGCGTGGGTTCGATTCCCATCACCCGCTCCATGTTATTAATCATGCTAAGAACTATTATTAAGCCCATATAGCTCAGTCGGTAGAGCACTTCCTTGGTAAGGAAGAGGTCACCGGTTCAAATCCGGTTGTGGGCTCCATAGTTTAGTTATAATTATCTAATAATAATTCGTAAATCACTCGCACTACTACAGCAGGGCGGCTCTAAGTTGAATAAAGTCTGGTTTACCAGGCCAAGTCTGGAAAATTTAGTTTGGTTGCGATGAGATATTTGGACTCATTCATAGGGTGCTTTCTCAACTTTTTGCACTTAAAACGGCAGATGTAAATAATTTTAGAGTAGGATGAAACGGTTTGTCGCAAAGTTCAAAAAATTAAACCAAATCTAGTTGCAACCTTAGTCAGGAACCCCACGGCTAAAGGCGGGGGCTTGAGAAGTCAAATTCACAAGTTCG
>CAUYTW010000151.1 GCA_963575715.1 Gammaproteobacteria bacterium
CAGAAAAAAACTCAATCCTGTATAGAGTTACAAATTCAACTGCGTAACTCCTACACAATCAGGAGTTGAGGTATGTGTGACAAACAACGATTGCATGGCGGTCGTCGCTGGTTTTTGAAAGGAATGACGGGAATTGGCGCCGGACTTTTATTGGAAGGTTGCGCGAATACGGGAAGTCAGGCCGTTTTGGATTTGACCCCCGTCATCAGGCCACTGGCAGATCTCAAGGTGACGAACGCGCGGGGATGCGCTCTGGTCGGATCGCAGGCCCAAGGTGTGATCGCGCGGCTGTCACAACTGGCGGCGTCGGGATAAGGCGGCAGTCGGGCGTTGCTTGAAAGTTCGGGTGACGCGCGGCTGGATCGGGCGTTGGGGACTCTTCTGGCGGACATGGCGAGTAAATTCGAGGTTCGTCCCGGTTTTGCCTTCTATGACGACGCCGATGGCAGGAACGCCCTGGCCATGGAAAAGAGTTACCTGCCCAACACCCAGGGAACGGTGCTGTTCGGACGTGGTCTGCTGACGCAGGAATTGAATCGTGGGCAAAATGGCGACATGCCGGTCATGGGTATTTGCGCGCATGAATTTGGCCATATCGTGCAATATCGTCGGGGGGTGTACGAACGATTGATGGCGGGACGGGAAACCGCGAAGCGGGTGGAACTACACGCCGATTTCCTCGCCGGTTATTACATTGGCCGGCGCGGCCTGGATTACGGAGAGAATCAGCTCGTGGCGCTGGGACGGGCGTGGGAAGAGCTGGGAGACAACAATTTTTCCGATCCACTGCATCACGGCACGCGGGAAGAACGCTTGCAGGCGGTCGAAACCGGATACCACATGGCGACGGCAAGCCGTGCCGGTCTCGCCGAGGCGATTGAGGGTGGGCTATATTATTTGCGTGCGTAAATCCAATACCTTCGCCAATTTTTGCTCCGGGGAACGCCATCGGTTCGAGATAGGGCCACGAGCTGACAGATAGTGCGTCGATAAAATCGGGTACAGAATTCGCTGATCGAATTTTAATGAATCAGCGTCTGCGTCTTATGGTTGCGGTAGTTATAAATTCTCTCGACAATAGTCAATAACCCCTCGACCCTTCGGGATCGAGGGGCTTCCATCGG
Source organism: Gammaproteobacteria bacterium (assembly GCA_963575715.1). Lineage (NCBI taxonomy): Bacteria > Pseudomonadati > Pseudomonadota > Gammaproteobacteria > Gammaproteobacteria bacterium. The sequence goes on from CAUYTW010000151.1 coordinate 1,125, forward strand.
AAAACTTATGGAGAAATCAAGTTTTACCGCGCTTTCTTTATCAACCTTGAAGCGTTGGATTACTCTTCGGGAGGATGGTGTCGTTAATGAAAACTGGCTCAATATCGATTCAATTCTGCTTACCGAAGATGAACAAAAGCAATTACAGTATCTAAAAATGCGGTTACGAAATTCTCGAATGCTTTTAATGAATGAGGCGACTGTTTGGGCCAGAGGTATTTATCCATTATTGTCCCTGGCGGAACAAGATCAAATTCAGGCCTGGTCAAGCGTCGCCTTACAGGCCACATACGCTACTTTTGAGCTTGATGGGGTTGCTGATGGCGTATTAGGCAGGTGTGCGTCCGGGGTTATCGAATCTCCTTATTTGATTGTCGTGGAGGCAAAGCGCGGACTGGAAGCAGTTAATCCACTCTATCAATTATATGGACAAGTATTGGCTGCTGCCCATCTGAATTGGGAGAATGATCAGAAAGATCCTCAAGAAATTTTTGGCTGTTATACCGTGTCCGATATTTGGACATTTATTCGCTCGGAAGTTTCTGGAATAACCACGGATAAGCCGACATTACAGGTTGAATTTTCCAGGGAATATTCAGAGCCATTGGAAGCTGAAATCATTGTAAAAATATTAAAGGCTATTGTAGCGAAAAAATTTTCCCGGGGAAATTTTTTTCACTAACCAACGGGAATGAATATTGATTTATGTTAAAAAGTATAAATCAGCAAGAAGTGATTAAAAAGAAGTATTGGATTTTGCACGTTTTTTATCTGCGAGAATATCAAATCAGGCATCCGTTTCTTTGAGATATGAAAAGTTTTAGGAGACTAAAAATGCAGAGCAATTTAATCATGCGAATTTTTGTCGGAATGGCGGTATTGTTTTTTTTGATTAGTCAGGTCTGGGGTCGGGATTGTCCGAGCGTTTGTCCTGATGGTTCCCGTCCTTATTTTTGTATCTGTCCAGTGGCGGAGGATTCCCGTCCTCCGCCGGTAGTAACGCCTGTAACGCCGAAGGCGCGTCCTCAAGGGCGAAATACGGATTGCAATGCCTCGCGGATGCCGAGTGGCGGGGGTTCGGATTGTCCTCCGTCCCAACCCCCCACGTTGCCTTCGACGGTTGAGGCGGGAAGTTCAAATCAATTTGCAGGGATTGAGTTTGTCTGGATTCCATCGGGTTGCTTCAACATGGGATCGCCGGATTCCGAGGAAGATCGTGGAAGTGATGAAGGTCCGGTTCATCGGGTGTGCGTGGATGGCTTCTGGATGGGGAAATACGAAGTAACCCAGGGACAATGGAAAAAAATTATGGGCAATAATCCGGCCACTATTAAGAAGGATGATGATTATCCGGTTGAAAACGTAAGCTGGGATGATGCTCAGGCATATATTCGGCAGTTAAATATGAAAGGCGTTGGACATTTCCGTTTGCCAACGGAGGCTGAATGGGAATACGCGGCGCGTGCGGGAACCACAACGCCATTTTATTTCGGGAACACGATTGATTCGGATACGCAAGTAAATTATGACGGTAATGATCCTTATGGCAATGGAGCTAAAGGGCAATTTCGTCAATTCACGACTTCGGTGGGGAATTTTCCGCCGAATGATTTTGGATTGCATGACATGCATGGGAATGTATGGGAATGGGTGGAGGATTGGTATTGTAAAAATTTTTATGGTTTGACGGAAGCAAGGAATAAAAATCCATTATGCAATAATCATGCCAGTGGCTTTCGGGTTGTGCGCGGTGGCTCCTGGGTCGGCGGTGCGAGGTACGCGCGTTCCGCCAATCGCATCAGGATTACGCCGGACAATCGGGGCTTCAGCAACGGGTTTCGCCTGGCGCGCCTCGCCCAGGACTAACCCTTGATCTTTTTTACTCTT
>CAUYTW010000152.1 GCA_963575715.1 Gammaproteobacteria bacterium
TAAACCAGGCTTTATTCCATTAAAGCCCCCGGCTTTAGCCGTGGGGTGATTTACGATTGAGGCTATTAGCAGTTTTCAATTCGTTGCATAATTTTGTATTATTATTAGATTTTTATGGATATTGAATTACTTATTGGAATATTAATTTTGCTTCATAGGAGGTAACTTGAGTTATTATAGAATATATTAATTCAAGTTACCATCCTATGCATAGAGAATTAACCTTTATAGCAATATTCACTCTATCATTCTTCCGCCACCATGGCGGCATAAGCCTCGCGTTCCATGAGCGCATCCATATCTACGGGATTGGCGGGACGTAAACGCAGGATCCAGCCTTCTCCATAAGGATCGTTATTAATTGACTCGGGTGTTGAGTCTAGGGAGTCATTGACCGCGACGACTTCTCCAGCTAGAGGAGAATATATATCAGAGGCTGCCTTTACCGATTCGACCACGCCGCATTCTTCTCCTGCGGCCAGGGTACGCCCAATTTCGGGTAGTTGGACGTAAACCATGTCACCTAGAAGATCCTCGGCATGCGCTGTGATGCCAACGGTGACAGTGCCGTCCTGCTCGTGACGAACCCATTCATGAGTTTTGGTATAGCGATAATCGCCGAACGCCTCAATCATAAATTTTCTCTTGAAAGTAAATTTAGTTAAATGATCAATGATTTGCCGAAACGCGCAAACGGAAGTTTCACTACTCGTGCCAACTGCCACTGACGACGAATCTCCACGTGACATTCGTCATGGGTGGCAGTGGGAACTCTAGCGAAAGCGATGGATTGCTCTAGTGTAGGTGAAAAACTTCCGCTGGTGATAATTCCTTCCCCGATAACTCCAGGAACCTGCACCGCCTGACCGTGACGCATGATACCGCGTGTCTGTAAAAGCAATCCCACCAATTTTTGAGAAATACCAATCCGACTCTGTGCTTCTAGGGCGGCGCGACCGATAAAATCCCGGGAATCGGGAGTAAACGCGACGGTCCAGCCAAGGTTTGACTCCAGTGGGGTGACGGTTTCATCCATGTCATTGCCATAAAGATTCATGCCCGCTTCCAGGCGCAATGTGTCGCGCGCGCCCAGGCCACAGGGCGTGACGCCGGCGGCACGCAAGGCGGCCCAAAAACTGGATGCATCGGCATTCGGGAGCATCACTTCAAAGCCATCCTCACCAGTGTAACCTGTGCGAGAAATAAACCAGTCATCCCCTCCAGTGCCCGCGATGAAACTTCCCTGGAAGACTGAAAGTTCCGGCAGCGTGTTGGTCAGGACTGTGAACGTTCGTTCCCGCGCTAAGGGACCCTGGATCGCTATCATCGCTAGATCGACGCGTTCCCGCACCTCGACGTTCTTCATGGCTGCTCGGGATCGAATCCAGGCAAGATCTGTATCGCGGGTGGCGGCGTTGACCACCAGTCGGAACCAGTCTTCGCGCAAAAAATAAACAATAAGATCGTCTAGTACCCCGCCTTCTGGAGTCAGCATACAAGAATAAAGTGCCTTCCCTGGTGCCTTGAGGCGGCCAACATCATTGGCCAGCAGCCACTGAAGAAATTCACGGACTTGCTGTCCGTGCAAATCGACGACTGCCATGTGGGAGACATCGAACATCCCAGCGGCGTTACGTACTTGACGATGTTCCTCTATCTGGGAGCCATAATGTAGCGGCATTTCCCAGCCAACGAAATCAACCATTTTTGCCTGATCGACCAGATGTTGCCCGTAAAGTGCAGTGCGGTTGGCCATGACTATTCCCATTCCCCGCGTGTCCATTTATCCGCCCAAAATAGGCCAATGACGGTCTTGGCGTCAGTAATCAGGCCGGTACGAATTCCATCCAGGGCTGCGTCAAGAGGCATTTCGATTACTTCCAGCAGTTCGTCTTCGTCCCAATCCGGATGAGTCAGGGTCAGATCCCACGCCATATAAAGTATCATTTCTTCGTTGGCATAACCGATACAGGGATGGATGCGACCAAGGCGTCGCCAATGCGCAGCGGTATAGCCGGTTTCTTCCAGGAGTTCACGCTGAACCGCCAGTAGCGGATCTTCACCGTAAGTAAGTTTGCCTGCAGGTAATTCCAGAAATTCCTGCTTTACTGGATAACGATATTGACGCTCCATGATCAAGCGTTTTTCCGCCAGCCAGGGAATTACCACCACCGCTCCGGGATGAACGATATATTCACGACTTCCATCACGCCCATCGGGCAGAGTGACCTCATCACGATAGACCTGAAGCAGGTTGCCGGAGAATACATTGCGGGAAAATCGACATTGTTCGGTCAGCACCAGACGTTTCATCAAAAAATCTCCAGGGAAGCCGTTCAGGGTGGTGGCGTTGAGTTGTTATGCGGAAAATGAAGAACCGCAGCCGCAAGTGGTCACCGCGTTGGGGTTGCGAATAACGAAATGTGCTCCCTGGAGATCCTCACTGTAGTCAATCTCGGCACCTACCAAATATTGAAAACTCATGGGATCGATGAGAAGAGTCACACCCCCTTTTTCAACTTTGGTGTCGCCGTCATTAATCTCTTCGTCAAAGGTGAAGCCATACTGAAAGCCAGAACAACCTCCACCGGTGACAAAAACACGCAACATCAAGGCGTCATTGTTTTCCTCCGCGATTAATTCACGGACCTTGGTGGCAGCGGCATCGGTAAATAGGATAGGAGAAGAAACGTCGGATTGAGGCGACAAGTTGGTCATGGATTATGCTCTCAGAAAAATTGTTCGCCGCCAGGGAGGCGACAGTGTTGGCAAAGTATAAAAATACTAAAATTTTATAAATTTCAAATAAATAGTCGCAATTTTACGCGATATTGCCCGCTTCTGGGACATTCCCATGGCGTTTTTCAATAATAACTAATTTTTCTCGGGGACTGTCTCGGTTTCTTCATCCAAATCCGGCGCGGAAACCCCTGGCTTGAGCCATGGGGAGGAAGCGCCGT
>CAUYTW010000153.1 GCA_963575715.1 Gammaproteobacteria bacterium
AGGTAGGTTCATTGTTGTATTTTAACACAATTTTCTTTCAACTGCGTAACTCCTACTAAATTTCAAAAAATCAACTGCACGGGACTGCTTCTTCAACTATTACCATCAATTTCTTCTCTACAATTTAACCCATTGAATACTCAACACATGAGTGATATCGTGTTTGCCGTACTTGGCTAGACGCGGTTGGATTTCCTATCCATCCGACCAGACTAAAAAACAAGGATTTGAGGTCTCGTGAGTTTCTCACCGAGGCCGAAGTCAATGCCTTGCAAAAGGCGGCGAATGCGGGGCGGTGTGGTTTGCGCAATTCCACCATGGTGATGATCGCCTTCCGTCACGGATTGAGGGTGAGTGAACTGACATCGCTGAAATGGGAACAGGTGGATCCCGGGCAGGGCAATCTGTTCGTCAGGAGGATGAAAAACGGCCTGAATTCAACACATCCCCTGCATGGGCCGGAACTGCGGGCACTGGGGAGATTAAAGCGCGAACAGGGGGAGTCCGGGGCCGGATATGTATTTGTTGGTCAAAACTTTTTACCGATGACCACGGGGAACGTGCGAAAGATGATTGATGTCGCCACTGAAAAAGCAAAACTGGATTTGAAGGTACATCCCCACATGCTTCGTCATGCCTGTGGCCATTATCTGGCGAACAAGGGAGAAGACACGCGGGCAATTCAGGTTTATATGGGTCATATGAATATTCAGAATACGACCCATTACACGGATCTGGCGGCGGGACGATTCAAAAGTTTTTTTAATGATTAAGCAATGATTCGTTGCATCACCGAAGTTCCAGTACTAAATAACGCCAGGAAAAATCCTGGCGTTTTTTTAGTAATTCCAGCAAATGCATCAGATCCCGTGCAAGGTATCCTCCTGGGTAGATGTGTCAGGAAGAAATCCATGATCCTTGACGGAGTATGTCAACTAATCCGAAAATAGACCCTATTTTGACAGTCTTGCACCGCCTATCCTGACGCCATGTTGGGGTGTACCTGACTAGGCATGGCTGGATTTCTTATTCATTGACGGCTTTGGTGGTAATTGTATTGGGGGAAGACCCACCCTGGCATTGTGCAGGTTTAACTGTTCAATCCCTCGCACTTCGCTTACCCACGTCTGATACGCAATTCTTTCCTCTATTTCCAGTCTTGTTCTGGCTTCATCCTGTTTTTTCTGCTCCTGTTCCTTTTGTTCCTCGTGCTGTTCCATGTGCCAGCCATCCCGTATCGCCGTGGCGTAATATGCGCCAGGATTATTTATCCTGTCACCATCCTTTTCCGCTTTTTTAAGGTTCCGGTTTGCGATGGCGATACATTGACGAATCTCGTCCGGTGTCCTGATTTTTAATAACCTTGCCTGGTTTGCCTTGCTGATTTTTATGGCTGCACCAGAAAAACAATCATCCGCTTCGGTGGTTGGTGCTGTTTTAATGGTTGAGGCTGTTTCAACGAGAGCCATCTCACCGGGCTGTGATTCCTTCTTATTGAACGTAAAAAGGATATGCGTGACGTTCCGTCCGGTCTTGCGCTGGGTGTACTCGACAGTTAAATCTGAGTGTTCGTTTATTTGTTTGACTGCTACATTAATGACACGCTTTTTTAAGTCAAATAAACGTTGATACTCTTCTTCCACCATCAATGTTTTTTTTAGCCATTCCAACTCCATATCACGTTTTTTAATGCTTATCCATTGCATTAATAATTCGTATAGCCTAATAGCGTATGGACTGCTCATTCCGGCTATTTTTTCCAACCTATAGCGTGTAAATTCCATTTCTAGTTGTGTGATGTATGGAATCATGTCTTGTGCAAATCTTATTTTAATCATACCAGATCTGTCAAAATAACTTGCGGCAGAAAGCCATCGGACTTCAGATTTTCCCTTTTCCCCAATGTTTTTATCTATTTCATAAAATGTCACATACCGACTAAATAATGTTTTAGCAGCGTCTTTAATTTGTTCATACGATTTATTTTCTTGTACATTAAACATTTTTGCATAATCAATGGCTCGTATAATCACGAAGTCACTAATTCCTTTTCCGGTACGTTTGGACTCTGCAATAGCGGATAGGATGATTCGTTGCTCTACTAGGCTAAGTCTATAGCTTGCCTCAATTAGATAGTTGCTTTTAACAACCATATCGTTAGTAGTATTCATATTATATTCCCATTAAAAGTAATATTATACTATAAAATCAGACAATGTTATCAATGTCGTCTTATAAGTCCCAATCTGTCGTCTTATAAGTCCCAATCTGTCGTCTTATAAGTCCCAATCTGTCGTCTTATAAGTCCCAATCTGTCGTCTTATAAGTCCCAATCTGTCGTCTTATCCCCTGGCAACCTATTGAAACCGTACCGAAATTCCAGCCGGAAAAGTCTTTAAAAGGTTTTAAAAGATTTAAAACAACAGCAAACAAGGGCGACAACCTTTGGTGCTGCTTTTTTCAGGATGAAAAGATAAAAAACAGTCCACGCATGTTCGTGACTTCGACAGGTACCAGGAAGAATGCCCCATGACTTCCCGGGAGGCTCTACAAGGGCTGAAATAAGAAACGGGCATACAACCCAAAGGGGTCTGAAAAAAACCCGCTGAGGCTTTGTTCAAGGAAAAGGCGTTTAATAATAAAAAGGCATTTAAAAGGCGGGGTTGAAACGATGGAGGAGTAATTCAAGGCACAGTAAAAAAAACGGCATTTCGCGATCCACAAAATAGCTGGGGTATCCCACCCAAAAAATTTTGGTGGAAATGCCATTTTTTTACCGCGCCCAGGTATACGTAAAACGACCGATTTCCGTATAGAGTACCACGCAAATATACAAATAAATCAAATAGTTAGAACCGCTCAGGTTTGAGCAATACAATTTTCAACAAAATCCAATTGTTACAAAAAGCTACAAAAAATATACCACCACACCTGTCAGTTCCAAGTCGAAACTC
>CAUYTW010000154.1 GCA_963575715.1 Gammaproteobacteria bacterium
TTTCCTCCCTGCCCGGCTAAAGCCGGGGTGGCTCTCTCGCGGGCATTTGGTGAATTAGAAGCTAAAGCTCGTATTGTACGAAATGCCGTTCGAGATTATTTAGCCGAACCTCTTTAATACTCTGCCAATGGCAACTGCGTAACACCTAGATTCAAGGAAATCACCATGACCACTCATTACCTTTTTTCTTCAACTCGTATCTCGCAGCAAAACGGACTGTTTTATTCTTCACTGACAGCAAAAAACTTCGCTTGTTGTATATCTTATTTAGCAAACACCATTTTTCTTTTTTTCTTTTTAGTATCGTGCGTTGCCATCGCCGATTACTTGCCGCCAGCTTCGGGCATCACCAAGGATCAAGCCAGCGCAGCCCTCGCAGCTCTCGCGCTGCCCTTTGAAGAAAATCAAGGTCAAGCTGATGCACAGGTCGCTTTCCAGGCGCGGACTCTCGCTGGGCCGTTTTTCGTCACCAGAGACGGCGCACTGGTCTGGAGCTTGAAGCCCGCGCGTCAGAACAAAGATTTTGTTGGTCCGCCTGCGCCTGCTCAATCCGTAGTTGAACGATTTGTGGGCGGGGCACCCAGACCGAACGGTGCAAGTCGATCACCCACGCGCATCAGCCGTTTTTATGGTAATGACCATGCGCAATGGCGGAGTAATCTCCCGACCTGGAATCAGGTCAGCCTTGGTGAAGTCTGGCCTGGCGTCGTGGTCAGCCTCGCGGCGCGCGGCAAAAATATCGAAAAGCTCTTGACGGTCGCGCCTGGTGCCAACCCAGATGCCATCGCGCTCGAAATCACCGATGGGACATTGTGCGTCATGGAGGGTGGCGGGCTGCGGGTCGAAAACGGCGTGCAATCGCTGCTTGCTTTCACAGCGCCGGTAGCATGGCAGGAAGACAGGAACGGCCAGCGTCAGTCAGTTGCGGTTGCCTATCGGATAATCGGCGAACAACACAACCGTTATGGCTTTACCCTCGGTGATCATGATCCGCAGCGGCCTGTGATGATCGATCCCTTGTTACAGTCGACTTACCTCGGAGGAAGTGATTGGGACTGGGCCAATGCTATTGCGGTGACGACAAACGCGATATACGTGGCCGGTGAGACCTATTCGTTTGATTTTCCTAAAACTTCTGGTGGCGCGCAGAGTTTATCCAACGGTGGTGTTTGCGCGGGTGACTCTTTCTGCGACACCTTCGTGGCAAAGCTGTCGTTGGATCTCAAGACTCTGACCCAGGCCACTTATCTTGGCGGATCAGGTGATGACATCGCCCATGGCATCGTGGTGACGACAAACGCGGTTTACCTGACGGGGGGAACTTATTCTTGGGACTTTCCGAATACTTCCGGTGGCGCGCTGGGAACGTATGCGGGAAACGAAGATGCCTTCGTTGCACGGCTGTCGCTGGATCTCACCAGCTTGACCCAGGCCACCTATCTGGGAGGAAATAATTATGACCGTGCCACCAGTCTCGCCGCAACGGCGGATGCGATTTACGTGACAGGCTGGACCTCTTCTTCGGATTTTCCTAATACTTTCGTTGGTGTACAGCCGTGGTTCGCGGGTGGCGACCGGGACGCCTTTGTTGCACGGCTGTCGCTGGATCTCACCAGCCTAACCCAGGCCACTTATCTAGGAGGTGCGTATGGTGGCGACCGTGGTTCGGCCCTGGCGGTGACCGCGAACGCGGTTTACGTGGCTGGATATACCTCCTCGCCGTACTTCCCCAATACCTTCGGTGTGCAAGGGACGTTCGCCGGTGGTGAACGTGATGCTTTCGTGGCGCGACTATCACTTGATCTTGCGACCGCTCAGGCTACTTATCTTGGGGGATATGGTTCAGATTGGGCTAATGCCCTCAAGGTGACGGCAGATGCGGTTTACGTGGCAGGCGTCACCAGCTCGCCTTATTTCCCTGGTACTACTGGCGGTGCGCAAGGGACATTCGGAGGAAACGAGGATGCCTTCGTGGCACGGCTATCGCCGGACCTTGCGACTGTCCAGGCCACTTACCTCGGCGGGAGCGGCGTTGATCGGAATAACGCTCTTGCAGTGACGACCAATGCGGTTTATGTGGCGGGGATGACTAATTCCGGTGATTTCCCTGGAACGTCTGGCGGCGCGCTGGGGATGCCTGTGGGTTATAGGGACGCCTTCGTGGCGAAACTGTCGCCGGACCTCACTTCCTTGATCCAGGCGACCTATCTGGGAGGGGAATATGATGACCAGGCCAACGCCCTCGTGGTGATGGGCAACGCAGTTTATGTGGCCGGAGCGACCAATTCTGTTGATTTCCCCGCTGTGCCTAGTGGCGCGCAAGGGACGTTCGGCGGGAATGGCGATGTCTTCGTGGCGCGGCTGACCGCAGATTTACGCAATGATTATCGACTGACGGCGATCAAAACCGGATCAGGTGCCGGCACCGTGACCAGCAATCCGGCGGGGATTAGTTGTGGCTCCGATTGCAATGAAAATTATCCCTTTGGCACGGCAGTTGTCCTGACTGCCAAACCCGCAGCGGGATCGCGCTTCATGGGCTGGAGCGGCGGCGGTTGCTCGGGAACGGGTTCTTGCGTGGTGACTATCAATGCGACAACTGCCGTGACCGCAACCTTTTTCACGCAAACCCTGACCGTCGTTAAATCTGGTACCGGTACGGGCACGATAATCAGCAGCCCAGTGGGTATCAATTGTGGGTCGGATTGTTCAGGAAATTACCCACCGAATACCAGCATCACGCTCAAAGCCACGCCGGGTACTGGGTCGGTATTCAGCAAGTGGTCGGGGGCTTGCACGGGAACCACCACATCCTGCATCGTGACCATGAGCACGAATAAAACGGTGACTGCCACCTTCTCGATCCCACTTCCCGCAGCACCAGTGATGACCAGTGCAGTGGCGGGCAACGGCCAGGTGACATTGA
>CAUYTW010000155.1 GCA_963575715.1 Gammaproteobacteria bacterium
AAGACCGGCTCCTAATTCTGAAAACCGCCCGCTTTCCTCCCTGCCCAGCTAAAGCAGGAGGCTTCTCGCCGGCATTTGGTGATTAGGTAGCTTGACTATCTAATCTCTGTACATATAAACATTCGGTTGAATACTGCACAACCAGAAGAGTAAAGCAGTGACTTCGTGTCCATTGATATCGATAAGTGTCGCCACGCAACGCTTGCAACTCATTGAAAGGGATCGCATAGTCATAGATGTTGCCGTCGCCACTGCTCGGCTAGGAGTCGGAGAGCGTCGTGGTAGTGAACAGACTCCTCGTGGCTGGCACGAAATCCGTGCGTGTATCGGAGCGGACAGTCCAATTAATACCGTCTTTGTCGGTCGTCGTCCCAGCGGAGAGATTTACTCCCCCGCACTACGTGCCAGCTATCCGAACCGGGATTGGATTCTTACACGGATTTTGTGGCTTTCCGGTCTAGAAGTAGGACGCAATCGTTGCGGCGAAGTAGATACCATGGCGCGTTATATCTATATTCACGGTTGTCCCGATGAAGATCCAATGGGCATCCCCAGCTCTCACGGTTGCATCAAGATGCGCAATCACGAAGTCATTGAACTTTTTGAACGAATAAGCGCTGGAACGCGGGTGAATATTACAGAATAGCTTAAGTAGTCGGCATCGCTGCCAAGGATGGACCAGGATACAAAAACCAACGAACAAACTAGCTAGCAGCCGCAGCGAAAGATTTACGTCATCAGGTACGAAGGACTGACAATCGGGAAAGACCGGCATTTTAACGGATGGTTGAAAAACTGTTTCCTTATCATTTCATCCCACGGCTAAAGCCGTGGATTTTGTTTGGATTCTCGGATGACACGCTACGACCTGCACACTCACTCTAACGCCTCCGATGGTACCTTGTCGCCGACCGAACTGGTACGTCGTGCCCGTGACCGTGGAATAAATGTTTTGGCGCTTACCGACCATGACAGCACCGATGGGCTGGCGGAGGCAGAAGCAGAAGCCATCAGACTCGGGCTGATTTTTGTTCCAGGGGTTGAGATTTCAGTAACTTGGGAGAATCATCAAACAATTCATGTCGTGGGTTTACAACTGAATCCGGCAACTCCGGTGCTACAGGCGGGATTGGCGCGATTGCGTGAATTTCGCGGGTGGCGCGCATGTGAGATGGCGCGGCGTCTAGCTGTCCACGGCATTCCTGGAGCTTTTGAGGGCGCGCGGGCGCTGGCGCGCGGAACGATTGTTTCGCGCACACACTTTGCCCGTTTTCTGGTCGCCGGGGGTCATAGTCGTGACGTGAATGACGCCTTTGAACATTTTTTACTTCCAGGCAAACCTGGGTATGTATCCGGCGAGTGGGCAAATCTGACGGAATGCGTGAATTGGATTCAAACTGCCGGAGGCCAGGCGGTACTTGCGCATCCATTGCGCTATCCGCTGTCCGGTTCCCGGTTACGTCAGTTGCTTGGTCAATTCCGTGATTGTGGCGGAGTAGCGTTGGAGTTAATTTCCGGTCGTAACAATGAAAGTCAAATATTAGCTAACTATGCCCATGAATTTGGCCTAATGGCCTCGCTGGGATCAGATTTCCATACTCCAGTAAATCCCCATGTCGATTTAGGTTTGCTCGCGGATCTACCCAATGACGTGCCTCCAGTGTGGGCGAATTGGTAGCGATTATTATTATATTCATCAGTGTCTCCGAGAAATCTCGTTCTTGAGGGCGGGGAGTATTTAAGGAGACGATTTTTGCAATCATCGGTAAAAATCTGGTCTTTCACAGCGGTAGTCTGTAAGCGACCCAAATGAACGAGCCTTTCGGCTCACCCGAATTGCGCAAGAAGCCCCGGCAAACGCCGGAGAGGGATAGTGTACCGTGCAATCCCGTTTTCAATGTGTCTGCTGGCAAGCACCGTCCTTTAGGGCGGGGTAATTGATTTCTGCTTTTCCTGAAAATTACGATTACCGTCAATTACCTTGACTTGAAGGACGAAGTTTATCGAGGATATTGGTCAATCACCCCGCGCTAAAGGGCGGGGCTTTTGAAACTGAGCACGAGGTTGACCAGCTTTAGTTCGAGAAATCGGACTACGTTGCAACGAAGTAAAAGACTCACCCTGGGATGCTTCCTCAGTTCCAGGCTCTGAAAGCGGCGGATGCAGACAAAGTTCGGGTAACTACGAAACGGTCTGCTGCAAAGTTCGTAAGAACTGAAGCTGCGTTGCAACATTGGCGAGGGGAGCCACACCGTAAGGTGTGCGTTACTAGGCCCGTAAGGGCTGACAGCCGGGAAAGACCGGCAACTTAAAAATTTTGCTATCTAAAGGGACGGAAAAAACCGTCCCCTTTCATCCCCGCCCTAAAGGGCGGGGTTTCTCGGGGACATTGATGAAAGAACCAACTGTCACCGTTATTGACAACCAAACCGGCAAAAGCATGGAATTGCCAATCATCCTTTCGACTCATGGTGCATCTGGAATTGATGTACGTCAGTTGCAAAAGGGATTAGGGCTATTGAGCTTTGATCCCGGTTTTATGTCAACTGCGAGTTGCCGCAGCGCCATTACTTACATTGATGGCGAAGCCGGGTTTCTCTGGTATCGGGGTTATCCCATCGAACAACTCGCCGAGCATTCAAGTTTCTTAGAAGTCTGCTATTTATTGCTTAACGGAGAATTACCAACTTCAGGGCAATTAGCGCAATTCAGTGACTTGATTGCGCAACATGCGATGGTTCATGAAGGGCTGCTACATTTTTATCACGGATTCAGACGTGATGCACACCCAATGGCGGTCATGCTTGGCGTCGCGGGAGCGTTATCGGCTTTTTATCCCGACGCGATGAATGTCACGGATCCTGCCTCACGAATGTTGTCGGCTCATCGGCTCATTGCCAAAATGCCGACCCTAGCCGCAGGAGCTTTCAAGTATTTTCGCGGTGAACCATTTATATATCCCGACAATTCCCTGAGCTATATCGAAAATTTTTTACGCATGATGTTTGCAACCCCAGCCGCACCTTATAAAATCAATAAAATAATGGTTCGGGCAATGGAAACTGTTTTCATTCTCCACGCCGATCATGAGCAAAATGCCAGCACTTCCACGGTACGCCTAGCGGGTAGTTCCCGATCTAATCCGGTTGCCGCAATTACCGCCGGAATTAGCTCGTTGTGGGGGCCAGCGCATGGTGGAGCTAATGAAGCGGTATTACACATGCTGGAGCAGATCGGCGATGTCGGGAACATTCCGCAGTATATCGCCCGCGCCAAGAATCGTGATGATACTTTCCGTCTCATGGGGTTTGGTCATCGCGTTTATAAAAACTACGACCCACGCGCAAAAATTATTCGTAAAATTTGTTATGACCTTATCGACGAATTGGGAATTCGTAATAACCAATTATTCAAAACCGCTCTGGAGCTGGAAAGAATTGCTTTGGAAGATGACTATTTCGTTAGTCATCAACTTTATCCCAATGTTGATTTTTACTCAGGAATCATTTTAAGGGCTTTAGGAATAGATATTAGCATGTTCACGGTAATTTTTGCTCTGGCACGCACTGCTGGCTGGATTACTCAATGGATGGAAATGATGGCCGAACCGGATCAACGCATTGGACGTCCACGGCAGATTTATTTAGGCCAGACCCAGCGCGAGTATATTTTCATTGATCAACGTTAATCTTCCCGGCATAGACCCTCTCACTAAATCATCGGCGTCTGGATTTGCCAGGTTGCGACTTGAGAATAATTCGCGCGTGTTGCACTGTGATGGACCTTGGACAATAGAAGGCATTGATGTGATTGGAAGACGCCTTCCAGTCTTGCGCCCACCACCAGGAAAGCCATTGACTGTGGATGCCTCGGGAATCACCGCCATGGATACTGCTGGAGCCTGGCTGTTGGCAAGGACAATAAATAACTTGGAGTTGGCGCTTTCAGAAAAAGAAAACAATAACAATTATGAATTAAACGAAACGCGGGAACCGTGGATAATACTTGCTGGTCTCCAGCCTTCGCATCAATCCTTGTTGAATTTGGTGCGTACCCGGAATATTCCGAGGGACGTAACCGCGCCAAAAAAAATTGGAAAACTGGAAAATATTGGACGTCAGGTTATTGACCACCTGGAACAAGGCTATGCTCTGCTGATTTTTCTTGGAGAAGTGACTCTGGCATTATCTTATGCCTTGTTCGCGCCAGGTCGGTTGCGCTTCAAGGCAATTCTCCACGATTTACGAACTGCCGGCGCAGATGCATTGCCGATTGTCGGTTTGATATCCTTTTTAATGGGAACCGTGATTGCTTACCAGGGTGGAGCGCAATTACGCTATTACGGAGCTAATCTGTTCGTGGTGGATTTAGTCGGAGTATCCCTACTGCGGGAATTGGCACCACTCCTGACCGCAATTATCGTAGCGGGCCGTACCGGATCCGCCTACACTGCTCAAATCGGTACCATGCGCGTGACCGATGAAATTGACGCGCTGCGTACTATCGGCATTGATCCATTGGAATTATTGGTCATTCCCAAAATTATTGCCCTTTTCTTGGCGCTGCCGCTACTAACAGTCTATGCCGATATTCTTGGAGTGCTGGGTGGTATGGTTATATCTCATTTCGTCTTGGGCGTTGATCCATATAGTTTCCTCGCGCGCTTTCCTGAATCGGTGAGCGTGGTTCATTATTATATCGGTCTTGGCAAAGCACCAATATTTGCGGCCATTATTGCAGTTGTGGGCTGTTTTCAGGGAATGCGCGTCGGTGGTAGCGCCGAGGCAGTGGGTTACCAGGTAACAACGAGTGTGGTTCAGGCAATTTTTTTAGTGATTATCGCCGATGCCATCTTCTCTGTTCTATTCAGCTTATTGGAATTATAAAAATTAGCGAGAAAACCCACGGTTTTAACCGTGGTCGGTTGCGCCTTTCAAGATTGGTGAGTTTCACTTCCAGCATTCTGGTTCTTGCGGTGTCATCAGGAATCTCACCTATTTATTCGTGGGAGTGTCAAAACGAACGAGAAATTCAGGGCGGATTCCAAATGCGGATAATCCATACCTCTGATTGGCATCTGGGCCATTCTCTTCATCGCGTGTCCCGTGATTACGAACATGAACGTTTTCTCGCCTGGTTGCTGGATATCCTAGAAAACGAAGCAGCTGACGCGCTAATCGTGGCGGGAGACGTTTTTGATTCCGCCAATCCTCCGGTTAGTGCTTTGGCGACTTTTTATCGTTTCCTGGTCAACGCGCGGCGGCGAATGCCATGCTTGGATATCGTGGTGGTAGCGGGTAACCATGACTCTCCCGCACGTCTGGAGGCCACCGGACCACTGATGGAAACGATTGGAGCGCATGTGGTTGGCTGTGTGAACCAGGGAGTTGCTGGTGCGCCGGACACGGATTCTTTGCTTTTTCCCCTTCATGACCGCAGTGGCGTGGTCAAGGCATGGTGCGCTGCAGTTCCTTTTTTACGCGCCGCCGACCTGCCACCAGAGCGTGGCGAAGAAAAAGATTTTGATCCGTTGGTGGAAGGCGTGCGTCGATTTTACGCAGCGGTGGTGGATGGCGCGCGTTGTCGTCTTGGCGCGGGGCAACCGTTGTTGGCTACCGGACATTGTTATTTAGTTGGCGGCAAGATCTCGGAAGTCTCCGAGCGCAAAATTTTAGGAGGCAACCAGCACGCACTGCCCACTGATATCTTCCCTGCTGACCTGGCTTATGTTGCCCTCGGCCATCTTCATTGTCCCCAGGCGCTTGCCGACGGCAGGCTCCGTTATAGTGGTTCGCCGCTGCCGCTATCCTTCGCGGAAAATCATTATCCGCATCAAGTGGTACGAGTCGATCTCGGTGATCACGCGGATATCGTGGTGACGGCCATACCAGTACCCCGAACCGTGGAGCTGCTACGTCTTCCCGTCGCTGGCCCACGACCACTGAACGAAGTTTTGCACGAATTACGCAAATATCCCTGGGATTCCACCGTGGTTCGGCCTTTCCTGGAGGTATCGATATTGCTGTCTGCTCCCGAGCCAGATTTGCGACGACGCCTAGATGAAGCCCTGGAAGGGTACCCGGTACGACTGCTCAATATCGTGGTCCATGTTCCCGGAGATGGAGGCACGCTGGCGGATGCACTCCCTGAATCAAGCCTAGATCGTCTCGAACCAGACACGGTTTTTGCTCGTTACTACCAGCAGATCCACAATACCGAACCTCCTACGTTACTGATGGAAGCCTTTCACGAATTACTAGAAAGCATAAGATAATTCACGGCTAAAAATTTTAGTGGCGATTATCTCATTCGGGATATGTCTCACGACCGTTTCTTAGCGTAAAAAGCTATAAATATTTTTAATATGTCAATTACCCATCAATCACTCTGTAATTGAGAAGATTTGTGGGATAAATAATTATTTTAATGATTTAAGCTGTATTTTTAATGATGATGTTGTTGAAGGCGATCATTGATGGAAGCAATTCTCAAACGTCTGTTAGACGCGGAAACTAAAGCACAGCATTTGCTTAATCAGACCGAGAGCGAATGCGAGCGTATTGTTCACGAAGCTCTTGCGAATGCTCAAGCGGCGGCGGAACGTTTTACAATTCGTGTCCCTGAAATCCAATCCTCTTTCATCGATAACGCACGCGGACGCGCCGCCCAGGCAGTCGATGAAATGCGTCGCCGTCACGAAGACCGTTTAATTCTACTCAAACAGTTGGCCAGGGAACATCAGGAGAAAGCCATCGAGGCGGCCTTGACAGTGGTTCTTGATTCCGAACAGGCGTAACCGTCATGACGGTTGTATCGCAATACGCCTACTTACACGCTCGGGTATCTGTACTTACCCAGTATTTATTTCAAGAAAAGCTACTCTCAACCCTGATTGACGGAGGGAATGGTGGTAATATTTTACTCCAGCATGCCGGAGTAATTCGCCATTCATTGGAGGAGACCTTTCCGCGAATGGAAGGAAAGGAATATGCGGCAATTTTGGAACAACATCTGATTGGCCTATTCCTTGCGGACGTAAAAAATTTGGTTGGCCATCTCGATGGAGTAGCGCGTGATCTATTAATTTATTGGGCGCGGCGCTACGAGCTTGCCAATCTTAAAATGATTATCCGTGGTCGAATTGCAGGCCAAAATTCAGCATGGATTCACAAGGAACTGATTGACGTTGGCACCTTTGCCACGTTTCGCGTTGGCGATTTACTTCAAACCGAAGATGTGAGCGAAATGTTGCGCCGCCTGGAAGCTACCGCTTATAAAAATATCGCGCGCCAGGCGCGAACTCTCCTTGCAGGACGTAACGAGCCATTCACTCTCGATGCAGTCATTGATAAACATTATCATGCTGAATTGCATCAGTGTATTCGTGCATTGCCAATTTTTGATCAACGGTATTTACGTCCACTAATCGGAATTCTTATCGACCGATTTAATTTGGTCTGGCTACTACGTTATCGTTTTTCTCATGATTTACCGCCAGCCCATGCTTATTACCTTCTCATCCCGGGTGGTATTCACCTGACCAGTGATCGGCTTCTTTCCCTGATCCGGCTTGGCACGTTCGGAGAAGTAATTCGCCAACTGCCCACCGCTTTGGCAGCTGTAGTAGGTACAGTGGCGACAACGAGTGAGGTCGAAGATCGATTAACGCACGAAATAGAACGTCAAGCACAAATCGTTTTGAAGCGTACCCTCTTTAGCGTCGCACGGGCTTTTGCCTATTTGCTGATCCGTGAATATCAGCTCTATCAAATTCATGCGATTCTCAAGGGTAAAGCGCTCGGATTGGACGAAAGCGTGATTCGTCGCGCTGCGCGATGTTGATTATCAATTACCCCGTCCTAAAGGGCGAGGCTTGTGAAAGCAAGTCCTTGCATTTCAAGCGAAGATTTCATCAAACATGTTCATACCCATGCGGCGTATTATTCTGCATTGCCTCAAGGACGACGCGTCAACCGCCGTTTTAGCCTTGGCGGAAGCAGGGGTCATGCATCCAGAAGAAGCCTCATCGAACGACAAAGATTTGCCGGAACTTCCTGGGCGCGATTATCAGCAGATTTACCATGCCGCCCATGCGCGCCTGGAAAAAATTCAGCATCACATGAATCTGGATCTTGCCGCTTTCGCCTCCGCTACCCCGCGCGTGGTGGGCGAGGCCGAATTGCTTCAAGTTAATGATGATCTTGGTGAGCTATGGCGTCAGTGCTCAGACATTGAGGAGCAGGAACGACGTTTAGCAGAAGAAAATAAAATCATCAATGACCTCGCGCAAACCTTAAAAAATTTTTCATTACTCGATGTTGATTTAGGATTGCTTCAGGGAAATACTCGATTTTTGGATGCGCGCGTGGGAATAATTCCCATGACCAACCTAGATCGCTTGCGCGAGGCGTTGGGGCTGGAAGAATATTTTCTGAGTGTATTTGGCATCGCAGAAAATAATGCGCGTATCGTAATCGCGGGTTTGCGGAATGCGCACTCCGAAAAAAAAATTGGCGCGCTACTGGAAGCCGCAGATTGGCGAACGATCCCGTTACCAATTGAGTTTAAGGGGCGTCCGGAAAAACTCAAGGAAGAACTTGCCAATCGCCGATTAGCGGTGGACAAGGATCGCCTGGTACTCCGCGCGGAAAGAGAAATTCGCCACATTGAGTGCAGCGTCAAATTAATGAATGCCATCCAGGTATTGCGTTTAGCGGCTCCTCACGCCGAGATGGCGGAAGTATTACGGGGGCGTGGCGGTTTGAGCGTGATTCAAGGCTGGATTCCTCATGACCAAATTCAGACAGCGTGGACGGCTCTTGAGGATCGATTTACCCGTCCCTTTGTACTCGAAACTCGTGCGCCTACTCTCGATGAGCGCACTCGTACTCCCAGCCTCGTGAAACATCCTCCTTGGCTCGATTTATTTTTGACTCTGGTTAAGGGTTATGGCGTGCCGCGCTACGGTGAATTTGATCCAACCTGGTTATTTGCCATTAGTTATGTCTTGATGTTCGGGATAATGTTCGGCGACCTCGGGCAAGGCGCGGTCATCGTCGGATTGGCGGGATATTTCCGTCAGCGGCTGGGTCACATTGCACCATTTTTGATGGCGGTAGGAGGAGCCTCAATGATTTTCGGCATCTTGTATGGTTCGCTATTTTGTTTTGAGGATTTGCTGCCTGCTTTGTGGATGTCGCCGTTGAAAGATCCTGCGCGAATGTTGATGCTCGCTTTATATTGGGGAGTTGGATTTATTGTGTTATCAACACTATTAAGCGTTCGTAACCGCATTGTCGATGGCCATGTACTCGAAGCACTGTTCGACGGTAAAGGCCTGGCGGGCATTGCTGCTTACTTGGGTTTACTTTGGGGCGGTTATTCTGGAATGGTTTACAGCCAGTTTGGCAATGGAGAAAAATTTGCCATTATTATTCCTTTATTGTTGATGCTTGGTTACAAATGGCATGAACTTGACTTTCCGCCCGGCGAAAAAATTTTGGTGATGCTTATTGAAGGATTCGACGCCATGATGAATTATTTTTCTAATACGCTTTCTTTCCTGCGCGTGGCAGCTTTCAGTCTCAACCATGTGGCCTTAGCATTTGCCATTTTCGCCGTAGCCGATATGATGGGAACTACTGGTCATTGGCTCACCGTGGTATTCGGTAATATCTTCATCATGGTATTGGAAGGAGGAGTAGTCGCCATTCAAGTATTGCGCTTGGAATATTATGAGAGTTTTTCTCGTTTTTTTAGTGGGGATGGTCGGGAGTTTAAGCCATTAATGTTGTGGAAATCATAAATCATACTACTGCTAAAGTCGGTGACTTTAATCGATAATGACAATCAAGAATGCCGATACTGAAGCTGAAATCAATTTTTTTGGTTCTTTCGATTCCGAGAAATCAGCCAGGTTAACGGCAACCAGTTAAAGTGTATCCTGGTTATTTTTTATTAATCATAACTCGCAAACTGCGAAATTTAGAGTTAGAGGAGGCTATAAGATGTATTGGTTGATTGCAGTGATGAGTTTTAGTTTGCTCGGAACCATGGGCCTCGGCGCGTGGCTAGAGTTCAATCCCACGACCACTGGCGCGTCAACTCCGCGTTGGTTGCGGCGGACAGTGAATGCCAATCTCATTGGCTTTGTCGCCACCGGAATCGGAATGATGTTTATAGGGATGCGGGAAGTCATGGCAGTGACCGAACCGGTTGCTGGCACCGCACACGAAATTTCAATGGGAATGGGAATGGCCATGATTGGCATCGCGTTGCCCACCGCTATGGCCACGCTCGCCGCCTCTTACGCGGTAGCTGCGATTGGATCCGCCGCACTTGCGGTGCTTGCCGAGCGACCTGAATCATTCGGCCGGAGCTTGATTTTTCTAGGACTGGCGGAAGGTATCGCCATTTATGGGCTAGTGGTCAGCATATTAATGCTGGGTAAATTGGGATGACCCCGATCTCGCCTCTCCAACTCGCAAATTTGGCTGAAAAGATGCCGGGTGTGCCGTTGGAAACGCGGCTGATTGTCATGGGTGGTGCCCCGTTGACCGAAGGTTTCGCGCTGATTGGTTTCGAGGTTTTCCCAAACGCCACTATTGATGAATTAGATGATGTGCTGAACGAGCTGTTGAAACAGCGACAAAAGGCTCTGGTATTAATTGAGGATTACTTGGCACTGGGCAACAGGAGTTCCATTCTTGCCCAAATACGTGCGGAAGGGGGAAGCATTGTGGTGGTGGAGATTCCGCGCATCAACGCTCCTGCTGACTACCATCCTCAAATAGAAGCAATGGTTGTCTCCATTTTAGGACCAAATGCCTTAGAGGAACGCGCATGAATACCCTCACCAATGTCGAGGAACTGGAACGCGCCCTGCTCGCTCGCGCCCAGGCGCTTGCCGGAGAATATCTTGAACGCGCACGTCGTTCTCGTGACCGCGTCCTCAATGAAGAGAATGAACGTTTACGCTTGCGTGAGGAACGCGAAGCCATGATGGCCAAGGCATTGGGTGAACGTGTTTATCGCCGTCAGGTTCAGCAGGCGGAACTCCTTCGTCATGAGGAACTGGATCGGCTACGCTGGATTTTAATCCGTGGCGTCATGGATGTCCTGCCAGAGCGCCTAGCGAGGCTTGCCAACGACGAGGATCGCTATTTGCAGATTCTTGGCCGATTCCTCGCTGACGCTGCCCGAGCCATTGAGCGCGACGACCTAGTGTGCGAGCTGAACGTCACTGACCTTCAGCGGCTGCGCACGCGCTGGGATGCTTTCGCGCTCGCGGCAGTACCGGAGCGTCATATCACCCTTCATCTTCAGCCACGGTTTTGTAATGGTGGTTTACTGTTGCGCACCGCTGATGACCGAATTCGCGTTGACAATACCTTCGAGGGTCGTCTGGCGCGCATGGAGGAACGGCTTGAACGCGTGATTCGAGAACAACTGTTTGGCCTGCCCACGAATTCTGTTTAATCAAATCAAGGGCCTTTCAACGATTACAACGCCGTAGCGCCCTCTACTCCGCTAGGTTATGTACCTGGGCTGTGGGGTCGTCCTTCGTCCATGGAGTCCTTCGATGAATTTTACATATAACTTTGCGGTGGATTAATCAATGGGCGACATCATCGAAATCAACGGTCCCCTGGTGCGAATCCGTCTTCCCGACGTGCTGAACGGGGAACAAGTCAAAATTGGCAAACTCGGTCTGGTAGGCGAGGTCATTGGCCGCGACGCCGAGCTTGCTATGGTTCAAGTTTATGAATCCACTGAAGGCGTGCGTCCCGGCGAAAGTGTCGTTGCCCTCGGTCATCCCTTGGTAGTTGAGCTGGGTCCTGGATTGCTTGGTCAAATTTACGATGGAGTGCAGCGCCCCTTGCTGCGTATCCAGGCGCTCTCCGGCGATCATATTGCTCGCGGCTTGGAAGTTCCCTCATTGGATCGCGAGCGGCGTTGGGCATTCACACCCAACGTCGAACTGGTTGTGGGTGGCGATGTCAAGGGCGGCATGGTACTGGGTACCGTTCCCGAGACTCGGGCCATTATCCACCGCATATTGGTGCCACCGAACGTCGCGGGTAAATTATTGGAAATTGTCCCCGCCGGAGAATATTCGGTGGAGGAAGTGATTGCCCGCATTTGCGACAAGGACGGCCACGAATATCCATTAAAGCTTTATCATCGCTGGCCGGTACGCATTCCACGCCCCTACGCTAGGCGCGACCACGCCATCGCTCCGTTAATCACGGGCCAACGGATTTTAGACACCTTTTTCCCACTGGTGAAAGGCGGAAAAGGAGCGGTGCCCGGCCCTTTCGGTGCAGGAAAAACCGTGGTTCAACAACAGATCGCGCGCTGGTCGAATGCTGATATCGTTATTTACGTGGGTTGTGGCGAGCGGGGCAACGAATTGGTAGATATCCTGGAGACCTTTCCGGAACTCAATGACCCACACACCGGGCGCTCGCTAATGGAGCGTACCCTGCTGGTGGCCAACACTTCCAATATGCCGGTAGTGGCCCGCGAGGCATCCATCTACGTTGGAGTTACGCTTGCAGAATACTACCGCGATCAAGGCTACGATGTGGTGATGGTGGCTGATTCCACCTCACGTTGGGCTGAAGCACTTCGAGAGGTGGCTGGACGCCTTGGTCAAATGCCGGTTGAGGAAGGATATCCTGCCTATCTTGCCTCGCGCCTGGCAGCTTTCTATGAACGCGCCGGGTTGGTCAACACCCTGAGCGGAAAAAATGGCTCGGTAACTTTAATCGGTGCGGTCTCGCCGCCGGGCGGTGATTTTTCCGAGCCAGTGACTTCGCACACCAAAGAAATTGTCGGGACTTTTTGGGCCTTGTCCAAAGAATTGGCCGACGCCCGTCATTACCCAGCGGTGGCTTGGACCGATAGTTTCTCAAGCTACGTAGCCACCGCCGCCCAATGGTGGGCGGAGCACGTCAACCATAAATGGAGCGAGGAGCGCGCTGAGGCTCTCGGGCTGCTGATTCAGGCGGATGAACTAGCGCGTATCGTTAACTTGGTCGGTCCCGAGGCGCTTTCACCAACTCAGCGCTGGATTCTGGAAGGAGCGAATCTGCTCAAGGAAGGACTGCTCCAACAAAGTGCCCTTGATGAAGTGGATTGCTATTCCTCGCCAGAAAAGCAATTCACGCTACTTGATCTAATTCTCCAAATTTATCATGAAGGTCAGGCAGTGCTCGACCGTGGATTTCCCATTCAACAATTGATGTCGCTGGCCATTTTAGGCCGTGCTCGGCGGATTAAGGGAGTTTATTCCAGCAACCAAATAGAGGGACTACGCAATTTCGCCAAGGAAATTCACGCTGAATTCCAACGTTTACTGATTGAATAAAGTAGCAAACTGGATCTGTGTTGCAACATTGGTGAGGGAGCGAAACTACAATGCTTTCATCACTAGGTCAGTCAGGATTGACGGCCGAAAAGATTCGGCAGTAATGACGGTTGCAAAAACCGTCTCCTTTCATCCCCAACGGCTTAAAACCTGGGGTTTCTCGGAGACTTGGATGAGAGAAAAAGAATATCGTCTCGCCTCCGCAGCCCGTGGAGGACTGTTATTCATGCGCGGAATCACGGGCGTGGCTTTCGCTGATCGAGTCGTGGTTCGTGATCATCGTGGCCGGCGACGTAATGGCCAAGTCATCCGTAGCTCCGCAGACATCGTACTGATTCAGGTGTTAGAAGGCACAGACGATCTCAATCTGGAAAATACTTGGGTACGTTTTCTGGATGAACCCATCGAATTATCGGTCTCGCCAGAGTTGTTAGGACGAGTATTCAATGGCACTGGTGCCCCCCGCGATGATCGTCCACGGGTAATTTCCGATCTGCGCCGCAATGTCAACGGTTCTCCTGTGAATCCCGCCGCTCGGACCTATCCACGGGAATTCATTCAGACCGGAATTTCCACCATTGATGGCTTGAATTCTCTGGTACGTGGCCAGAAGTTACCCATTTTTTCTGGATCGGGCTTGCCCCACAATCGCCTCGCTGCCCAAATCGTGCGCCAGGCAAAGCTCCTCTCAGAGGACGCCCATTTTGCAGTGGTATTTGCCGCAATGGGAGTCTCGCACGCGGACGCGCGATTCTTCGAGGAAAATTTTGAATCGTCGGGAGTGTTGGGCAATGTGGTAATGTTTATTAACCTTGCCGATGATCCTCCTATTGAACGACTTATTTTGCCGCGCACTGCACTCACCGCCGCAGAATATCTTGCCTATGATTTGGACATGCACGTTTTGGTGGTAATGACCGATATGACCCATTACGCTGAGGCGTTGCGCGAGGTTGCCACAGCCAAAGGAGATGTTCCATCGCGCAAAGGCTATCCAGGATATCTCTATTCAGACCTGGCGGAAATTTACGAACGCGCCGGGCGAATCAAAAATCGTCATGGTTCAATTACCTTCGTGCCGGTTTTATCGATGCCCTCCGATGACATCACCCACCCAATTCCCGATTTAACTGGATATATCACCGAAGGTCAGATTGTTTTGTCCCGTGAATTGCACGGTCAAGGCGTCTACCCACCGGTGAATATTTCTCCGTCGTTGTCCCGTTTGATGAAGGATGGCGTGGGCAAAAATTTTACCCGCGAGGATCATCCACGGGTAGCGAGTCAACTGTATGCCTCTTATGCGCATGCTCAGGAAATTAGAAATTTGGCATCGATTATTGGTGCGGAGGAACTGTCTACAATCGACCGTCGCTACCTTGAATTCGCCAAACGTTTTGAAAGTCATTTTGTTGGACAAGGCGAGGATGAAGATCGATCCATCATTGATAGTTTGAATATCGCCTGGGATCTATTATCGCTACTGCCACCAGAATTACTATCCAGGGTACGCGAGGCAGATATTGCAAAATATCACCGTCAGGAAAAGAGCAGCATCCCGGAAGAGGTCTAAATTTCACTCATGTCTCAACGGCTAAAGGTTCCTCCAACCAAGAGTTCCCTGCTGGCGCTGCGTCGCCAGGAAAATTTTTTGCAAGAAGGGTACACATTGCTTGAACGCAAGCGCGATTTGTTGACACGTTTGGTTTATGAACGGTTGAATCGCTACCGTCGTTTACGAATTGAAGTACGAGATGCCTTAGTGAACGCCTATCGTTGGCTGGCCATCATTCAATTACGGATGGGAAGTCGGAGTTTGCATCAAGCGGCCTTGGGTTCAATTCCGGCATTGCAAGTCAATATTTTTCCACGCTCGAGTCTGGGCGTGGAATACCCAGCGGTGAGTGCCGAGCTTCGGCCTTTACAGCCTGTGGGATTAATGGGAACCGATGCAAGTTTCGATGAAGCGCGGGATCACCTAGCACGATTGACCATCATTCTTGCCAACCTTGGCGAGGCGGAAATGGCATTGCGTCGAATGCTGGCCGAGCAACGTAAAACTCAAAAAAGAGTAAATGCATTAAAATATAATGTTATTCCTCGTTATCAAGCCACAATTCATTTTATTCAGTCTTCCCTGGAAGAAGAGGAACGGAATACTTTATTTCAAACCAAATTATTGTGTAAGCAAGATGTAGCCTGAAAATGGTGTATTATCTATTAAAGTCATAAATATTATTAATAATTATCTTTTACTGGATTAACAATCACATGATTACCGCACTAATTATTATTTTTTCGTTTACACTGGGTGTAAAAATTATGGTAATGAAAAAACTGTTGGTACTTCGTGATTTATTTCCAGAAAAGCAGATGTATTATGATTCGTTAATCAAGCTTGCTAAAATGTTTATTATCCCGACCACTGTTTTGTTAGTCGGGGCGTTAATTTTCAAAATTTGGAGAAATTAATGTTCAACACTCACTGGATAATGATTCCAATATCTTTTTTTCCAGCAGGAATTTCTTGCGGACTTTTAGGAATAACCGCCGAAGGAATTTTATTTATCACTTTGTTTATTTCTATTTGCTGGCTGCATATCGCATTTTATTTCTTGTGTAAGGTTTTTCTCGATATCGAATTTGGTCAATTACCAAAAATGGAATTGCTGATTGCACTAGGCAGTTTTATGACGGGATATCTTCTTTCTTTTGGATATCAAAATTTCCGTAGTTTTTGCATATCGCTTCTCGCGTGGGGAATATTCTTTTTTCATGATTTTGTCTTTGGCATATCATTATTATTTGGTGGTTCCACGTTAAAAGGTATTTTATCGCGGGATATGCCACCAATAAGAAGAACACGACGTTTTTATACGAAAATTAAAAATGATGATAGTTAAATTGGTACCTTGTCAATCACCACCGCGGCCTCTACAAAATCGAGAGGTTTGTAGGGTGACCTGCAATGGTAACTAGTTGATTATAATTACTTATGGTTCTCAAAAATAAAATAATGAAGCACTCTTCCGTCGATCCGCGTGAAAGTATCCGCGAAGAAAAACTTGGTACTGTTTGGACCAATGAATTAAACAAGGTATTCGCTAACATCGCGCCACATTACGATATTGCGAATTATGTGGCGAGTTTTGGGTTGTGGGGATGGTTTCGCCATCGTTTTATGAAAATGATGGAAGTGCATCCACACGAAAGGATATTGGATGTCTGCGCCGGAACCAATGCCATTGGTATTGCACTCCTTGAGCGTGAACCAACCCTTGAAGTACATGCCATTGATCGAAGCGTAGAAATGCAGGAGGTAGGCAAGAAAAACGCAGCAAAGCGGGGATTTAATATTCAGAGTGTAATTGCTGATGTGCATGTTCTTCCATTTCCAGATAATTACTTCGACGTGGTTACCCTACAATTTGCTTCGCGTCATCTCCGCGTGCGCCAAGTATTTACCGAGATCCATCGAGTGCTCAAGCCGGGAGGACGTTTTTATCATTGCGACATGTTGCGTCCGACAAATCGAATTGTTGGAATATTTTATTATGGTTATCTACGTTTCACCCTATGGTTGACAGCTTCTTTATTTCGTAGTGGAAAGGTGGCGCTTAGTTGCAAAAAATATTTCATCAATGCTCTGCAAATGTTTTATTCTGTACCGGAATTATCCAACCTGCTGATTGAATTAGGTTATATAAATGTCACTGGAAAAGGGATATTCTCCGATATGCTCGGAGTTCATCGTGCGATTAAGCCATCTTTAGACTAACACTATAAAGATTATGAATTTTCTTGTGACGTCTTTTGATAATCAGGTAAGATTTTTCATTGAAAGACTTCAAGGATGGAGGACCACTCCGCAGTGCATCAGGGTGGATAGCCTAACGGAGCAGAGGATGACACGGCGTTGTAATCGGTTGTGTCGCCGTTTAAATTAGCGATATTCTCAAACTCTGGTTAGGGCGAAGCCACATCAATCACGGCTACATTCCACGTAGACCATAATTTTATGGCAAATATCGAAATTTCCGATCTTTCTATCCTGTTGGTGGAGCCTTCCATTAGCCAACTAAAAATTATTCAGCGTAGCTTGCAAGGGACTGGCGTCCGTAATGTGGAAGGGGTGAACAGCGGCAAAAAAGCATTGGAAGTGCTAGAAAAATTTCAACCAGATTTAGTAGCCAGCGCAATGTATCTGCCTGATATGACAGCTACGGAATTAGTGCTTGCCATGCGCGATACCTCGGCCCTGCGCGAAATCCCCTTCATGCTGATTTCAAGTGAAACTCATTTCAGAACACTGGAACCCATCCGTCAAGCTGGAGTGGTGGCCATCCTTCCTAAACCATTTGGTCGAGAGGAATTACGTCGGGCATTGCGCGCCACCGTAGAATTATTGGATCCAAAAGAATTGGAACTAGAGCACATCGATCTCGACGATGTTCACGTCTTGCTGGTCGATGATAGTGGCACGGCGCGTAATTATGTCAAAAAAGTATTAGTTAATCTGGGCATTCGTCATGTAAGCACTGCGCAAAATGGACTCAAAGCAGCAGAAATGCTGAACAACACTGTTTTTGATCTGATTGTAACCGATTTGAATATGCCAGAAATGGATGGTTTGCAATTAGTCGAATATGTACGTCGTCGTTTACATAATTTAGAAGTGCCGATTATCATGGTAACCAGTGAGCAAGATGAAACTCGACTAGCTAATGTTGAACACTCAGGAGTTTCGGCGATCTGCGATAAACCATTCGATCCCCAAAGCGTGCGGGAAATGTTAGCTCGGGTAATGCGTCCATAAAACGGTTTTAACTTATTCTCCTACTAGCCAACGTACATTTGATTCAGCTTTATGTTCGGAAGAAAGCATGATTGCCAGTTCTTTACCCAGAATAACGAGGTCTTTTTCCAATAGCCACGGGGGATTATGCAGCAATAAGGCACTGCCATGAAATCGCCCCGCCACGTCCTCGGGCAGTATTCGTAATTCTATTAATAATAAACGACGTAGGCCGCTTTCTTTCAAGGCATCATGAAATTTAGCAATGGCGCGTCGCTCCTTGAGTGGATACCATGCCATCACGGTTCCTGTGGAAAATAATCGATGCGCCGTGGCCAGTGCCGTCAATAGATCTTTGAATTCACTGTTGCGTTCAAATGGAGGATCAATGAATAAAACTCCACGTCGTTCCGGGGGAGGAAGCCAAGGTTTGAGGGCCGCGTAGCCATCTCCAATCCGAACCTGTATTCGTAGGCCCTTACCCTCTTTTTTCATCGTTGTTTCCAATCTTTGTGCCTCTGAAAAACATGCTTCCAATAAAACCATGCGATCGATTGACCGCAGGCAGGCACGGGTGATTAAGGGAGAACCAGGATAATGACGTAAATGGCCATTGGGATTAAGAGCGGCAACCACCGCCAGATATGGTGCTAATTGCGACGATGAATTGCGAATGCCTCGTGCCCAAAGGCGACCGATACCATTTTCCCATTCACGAGTACGATCAGCATCGGAACTATGCAAATCATAACGGCCTGCGCCAGCATGGGTTTCTAAATAGAAAAATGGATTATCCTTACGCGCCATTGCCCGTAACAACAAAGCAAGAACAGCGTGTTTATGGACATCCGCAAAATTACCAGCGTGAAAAGAATGCCGATAATTCATAGATTGATTCAAGCAATCACCCGCACTTGGATTCTCCGCAGCTTAGACAGGTAAGGCAACTATCCATCACAATCATGGCCTTGGTCTGACATTTGGTGCAAAGTTTGGCGGTTGAAGGAAAGGAAGAAGTGTTATTATCATCATGATTGGAAAAATCGTATTCAGCACGTCTTTTGGCAATAAATTCTCTCTGATGTTCGTCCAGCCCGTCTCCCTGGATGAGACCAATCGATCGCAAATGAGATTCAATAACATCTCCTAATTCAGCCACCAGGGAAGGCATGTATTTCCCGCCGCGTTTGAAATAGCCACCCTTGGGATCGAAAACTGAGCGTAATTCCTCGACTAAAAAAGTAACATCCCCTCCCTTGCGAAATACGGAAGAGATAATACGAGTCAGTGCTACGATCCATTGAAAATGGTCCATGTTCTTGGAATTAATGAAAATTTCAAATGGGCGGCGGTGTTCATGAGGAGTATTTTCATTAAGTACGATATCATTGATAGTAACATAAAGCGCATGTTCGGAAAGTGGCGTACGAATTTTATAAGTAGCGCCCACCAGAATCATCGGACGCTCGACATTTTCGTGCATTTGCACGGGGAGCACCGTCGGAGGAACGCTAGGGGTTGGCACGGTATCTGTTTCTTTTACTACACTGTACTTAACAATTTTTTTATCAATGCAAATGGTCATAGGTAGTCTCGAAAAAATTATTCTGGGAATAATTTGCTGGTTATAATTTTCCGTAATAACCTTCTTTAAGCGCATCATAAAGATTGGCAGCGCTGTGAATTTCACCATCGTATTCAATTTCTTCATTACCCTTGGTTTCCACTACAGTGCCATCCTCCAGGATAAAACGATAACGAGTTGATTCCAAATCTTTGTCTTTGACGAGTACACCCTGAAAAGCTTCGGGATTGTAACGAAAAGTCGTGCATCCCTTGAGTCCTTTTTGATAGGCATAAAGATAGATGTCCTTAAAATCATCGAAGGGAAAATCGGAAGGAATATTAATAGTTTTAGAAATCGAGGAATCTATCCAGTATTGGGCGGCAGCCTGAACATCAATATGTTCCCGGGGAGTAATATTTTCCGCAGTGACAAAATAATCTGGAAGCCGCAACGCCGCATCCTCGGCATAAGGCATAGCCTTAGGATTAATCAGGGAACGATAGGCTAATAATTCAAAAGAATAAACATCGACCTTTTCTTTGCTTTTCTTTCCCTCACGAATAACATTACGCGCATAATGATGCGCGAAACTTGGCTCAATCCCATTGCTGGCATTATTGGCAAGCGACAGAGAAATGGTTCCGGTAGGCGCAATTGAAGCATGATGAGTAAACCGGCAGCCATGTTGTTCCAATTCTAAGATTAATTCCGGATCGACATCACGCAACCGTTGCATGTAACGGCCATAGCGAGCATGAAGAATTTTTCCTTTGATGCTATCGCCCACTTGATAGCCATCATCGGCCATTTCCGGGCGATTACGCAGCATTTCCGTATTTACCACGAAATCTTCCTCCATAATTGGAGCTGGTCCCTTTTCATTGGCTAATTCCAAACCAACGCGCCAACCGGTCAAGGCCATCTCGCGAGTTACCCGATCGGTGAATTCCAGGGATTCCGCGCTACCATAACGGAAACGCAGCAAAGTGAGGGTAGAGCCTAATCCAAGATAACCCATACCATGACGGCGTTTACGAAAAATTTCCGCGCGCTGCCCTGGCAGCGGAAGACCGTTAATCTCTACAACGTTATCCAACATGCGAGTAAATATGGCAACTACTTTACGGAATTGATCCCAATCGAAAGCAGCACGATCGGTAAAGGGATGAAGAACAAAATTAGTGAGATTAATAGAACCAAGAAGACAGCTTCCATAGGGTGGCAAACCCTGCTCGGCGCACGGATTGGTCGCACGAATATTTTCACACCACCAATTGTTATTCATCTCATTGTATTGATCGATGAGAATAAAACCTGGCTCGGCGTAATCATAGGTCGAAGTCATGATAAGGTCCCACAATTTTCGCGCAGAAATGGTGTGGTAGACCCTACAGGCTACTCGTCCTACGGCATCGGTAAAGTAACCGACGGTATCGGGCCAGAAACGCCAGATTATCTTAGTGGGGTCGTGGAGTTCTGATGAATCAGGCGCAATTTCCTTGGCGGTGACAGGAAAGGCAAGCGGCCAGGAACGATTGGCGCGTACCGCCTCCATGAATTCCGTAGTAATCAACAACGATAAATTAAATTGACGCAGGCGGCCCGCTTCGCGTTTTGCGCGGATGAAGTCGATCACATCAGGATGTCCCACATCAAAGGTGGCCATTTGCGCCCCGCGTCGGCCTCCAGCGGAAGACACCGTAAAGCACATCTTGTCATAGATGTCCATAAAGGATAGCGGCCCGGAGGTGTGGGATCCCGATCCAGAGACATAGGCACCGCGCGGGCGGAGGGTGGAAAATTCATAACCCGTACCCGCGCCTGCCTTGAGTGTCAATCCCGCCTCATGGACTTTGGCAAGAATGTCGTCCATTGAATCGCGAATAGTGCCGGATACCGTGCAATTAATCGTCGAGGTCGCGGGTTTATGCTCCCAAGCACCGGCATTGGAGACAACCCGTCCGGCTGGGATGGCACCGCAGCGAAGCACCCACAGGAATTTCTCAAACCACTCCTCGCGTTTTTCTATCGTTTGTTCCACCTCAGCCAGCGCCCGCGCCACTCGCCTGAAGGTATCATCTATGGCATGGTCAATGACCTCGCCGTCCTTGGACCGAAGTCGATACTTTTTATCCCAGATATCCAGAGAAGCATGTTGGAACGGTATATCAACGATACTGTTAGGTACGGCCTTGAGATGTGTGGGCTTCATGACCGATTGTTTCACTATCGCCAGGGTGGCGGAAAAGGGGTAAAATTTTACACGGGATAAAGTACACAGTTCGACGCTGCCATCCGATTGTATAACTACAGAACGACACACAATATATTGTGTTTATTCGTTAAGAACGATAAGCCACACGAAGGTTCTAGTCAATATCACCAAAGACTGATACATTTATATATATCAATAAGTTATCGAATACTAAAAGAATCAAGAAGATAATAAATGGCTGTCTCAACTAACTGTGACAACACAATATGTTGTGTTTTGCATTTTTGGGTAGCAGTTATCTTGTAAATTACCTCACTGCTAAAGCCGGTGGCTTTATGGATAAAGTCTGGTTTACCAGCCTGAGCCACAAAACATCGTGGCTACATTGCAACGAAGTACAAGACTCACCTACTAAGGCTTCCTCCTGCCTGTCGGCAGACAGGCAGTTCGTAGTTCTGAAAGCTGTAGGTGCAGATAACCTTTAGGGGTAGGACGAAACGGTTTGTCGCAAGGTTCAAAATCTTGTCCTGCGCGAAGTCGCAGGAATCGAACTGAAGCTGCGTTGCAACTTTGGCGAGGGGATCGGGCCGAAAGGCTCCGTCACCAGGGCCGCGTAAGGGCTGGCAACCGTGAAAGACCGGCAACTTCACTTCAACCTTAACTGCAAAAACAAACAGGAGGCGGCGCTTTCTCCCCCATGGCTCAAGTCAGGGGTTTTCGCGCCGAATTTGGATGATTATCAAAATTCTATTCATTACGGTGCTTGTTTATGAATAAGAACGCTACGAATACCAATTTGGTTGAGGATTTAGGTGTCAGCATAAAAAAACGTGCTGAAATCCTTGATCAAACAAAATGGGTTCATGATTTTTCCTGGATAGAGATTGAAACGCTTGCAACCTATCTACGACTCAATAACGCGGTAAAAAATTCTGTTATCTTAAAGGAAGGAGTTGGTGAGCATTTTCTGGCTATTATTGTGCATGGAACCGTTGGAATTTATAAACAGGATCCAGAAAATCATCTCAAAGAACTCGCCATCATTGGTCCTGGACAAACGATTGGAGAAATGTCCATGATTGATGGAAGTCAATGTTCGGCAACGGTTATCGCAACGGATAACTTGAGTGTATTGACTATGTCAAAAACGGCGATGAATAATTTGATTAACGAAAAGCCAAACGTCGCTATAAAGTTCATTCTAAAAATTGCTCGAATATTAAGTCAAAGGCTGCGAATGACTAGTAGTAATTTAGTTGATTTACTGTAATCGTTCAAGGAAAAGGAAGATATGAAAATATATTTGGACTTACTAAAAAAAATTATGGAAGAAGGTGTCTGTAAGCAAGATCGTACCGGTATAGGAACTAGATCTATTTTTGGATATCAAATGCGTTTTGATTTACGTGCTGGATTCCCACTGGTCACCACAAAAAAACTTCATTTAAAATCGATTATTTATGAACTTCTTTGGTTTTTACGTGGAGATACCAATATTAAATGGCTCAATCAGCATGGAATAACGATTTGGAATGAATGGGCAGACGAAAATGGTGATTTAGGTCCAATTTATGGAAAACAATGGCGGGCTTGGCAAGGATGCCAAGGAGAAACTTATGACCAAATTTTTCAACTTGTGGATCAGATAAAAAATAATCCCGACAGCCGACGAATGGTGGTTTCGGCGTGGAATGTAGCTGATTTACAATCACTTATTGTAGGAAAGAAAACAGCACCTCCACCATGTCATACTATGTTCCAATTCCATGTCGCTAACAATCAACTATCCTGTCAGCTCTATCAACGTAGCGCGGATAGTTTCCTCGGGGTACCTTTTAATATTGCTTCTTACGCGCTCTTAACTATGATGATTGCGCAGGTTACCGAACGAGAAGTAGGAGAATTCATTCATACTCTGGGTGATGCGCATATTTATAATAATCATGTTGACCAAGTAAAACTTCAATTATCGCGCCAACCCAGAGAATTACCAAGAATGAGGATAAATCCTGCTGTGAAGGAAATTATCAAATTTAGATACGAAGATTTTACCATGGAAGGCTATCATCCGTATCCTACTATTAATGCACCCATAGCCATATGATTATTCTCGGCCCGGTTGCAGTAGCGAATAATTCTGTTATTGGCAAGAATAACGACCTACCTTGGTATTTTCCAGAAGACTTGATGCATTTTAAAAAAATAACGTTTGGCCAAGTATTATTAATGGGGCGTAACACATTTGAATCGATTATGAAACGGTTGGGGAAACCGTTACAGAATCGTAAAAATGTCGTAATTACACGCCAGCTTGATTATAAAGCACCTAAGGAAGTTTTGATATTTCATGATGTATTGTTAGCAATCCAGTCGCTATCACAAGCACAACAGGATATTTATGTTATCGGTGGCGAACAAATTTTTCGACAACTTTTACCATTTTGCGGGTTGGCCTATATTACGCATATTCACGACAATTATGAAGGCGACGCTTTTTTTCCAAAAATAAATTGGCATGATTGGGAAAAAATCGCAGAAGAAAAATATGATGGCTTTAGTTTTGTAACGTATGCCAGGTGATGAAAAATGAAAATTATCAAATTTTTTGGCGGGCCACACCACTTGCATCGCTGCTCTATAAGTTTTTTCTTAAAAATTTAGTGTTAACCGTTCCTAGAGAGTGTTTAAGTTTTCATTAGGGCCTGTTAACATTAAAATAGCAATAAAAACATGATATTAACCACGATAATTTTTGAAAAAATTGAAAAGCTATTACCACGTCAACGTGGTAATGTGACATATTCCAATTTTTCTGTACTAACCGCGATACTATATGTTTTAGAAAACGGTTGTAAATGGAGAGGTCTCCCAAGAGAATTTGGGAATTGGCACACGATTTACACGCGCGCCAATCGATGGGCAAAAAGAGGTGTCCTGGATCGCGTCCTTTCTGTATTGAAGGAGGAATTAATTAAGGAAGTTGAGCATGTATCGTTGGATAGTACAATTATTAAAGTACATCCCGATGGTACCGGTGCGTTAAAAAGTAGTGGTCCACAATCGATCGGTAAAACATGCGGTAGATGGACCACAAAAATTCATACGATTGCAATCAATGATAAAAAATAACTTTATTTTTCATTATCTTATGGATAAAAACACAATGCACCCGAAGGAAGAAAACTCCTCGAACAATTAAACATAGAAAAGCTGGAAAGAATTTCAGTAATCATGGATAGAACTTATGAGGACGATAAAACAAGGAAGTTAGTATCTGATCTTAGAATGGAACTTGTAGTTCCTATAAAAAAGAATAGAACTATAAAATGGAAATATAATAAAAAACGTACAAAAAATAAATGAATTTGAACGATTATTCAAGAGATTAAAAAGATTCAGAAGGGCTTTTACAAGATTCGATAAATTAGATATTAATCTGTGCATTGGTTAGGTGACACTCTTAAAATTGGAGATCCAGTCCACAGCCTATCACACAATTTTTTAGGTGTCACTTTACTTATGCACAGATTAATATCATGTTTAATTTCTTTATTTTGGCCTAATTATGGATATGTTTAATTAGTATTAACAGGTCTTAGTGAAAAATCCGAGATGGCTGAAGCGCGTTGATAATCAGGTATAATTTAGTATGATCAGCCACTACCCTGCCGCTAGTCTGTTTGTGAAAGTTTTGAAGACATACTTGGATATGATTTTGGGTTATCATAGACTCTATCCCGCTGACGCCTGCATCAGTTGTGAAATGCGGATAATTCAGGTGTAGAACGAAACGGTCCGAAAAGTTATAAAGTACTGAACTTCACACATGGCAACTTTGGCGTAGGGGGAGCGATGCCTTGAAAAGCCTTAGTCACCAGGCCCGTAAGGGCTGACAGTCGGGTAAAGACTAGCTCCTAATTTAGGCTAAAATCATTAATTCTGACACCAAAGGCAGAATTTCCTCCTCTTGACCCCCTTCTCGAGATCAAGATGGGATATCCGCCGAGGATTTGTCAATCATCCCGCCCTAAAGGGCGGATTTTGTGAAAACAAATCTGAGCTTGACCAGCCTTAGTTCGAGAAATCGAACTACGTTGCAACGAAGTATAAAGACTCACCTTGGGGGCGCTTCCTCAACTCCAAGCTCTGAAAGCGGCGGATGCAGACACGGTGCGGGTAACTACGAAACGGTCTGCCGCAAAGTTCTCAAGAACTGAAGCTGCGTTGCAACATTGGCGAATGGAGTCACACCGCAAGGTGTGTGTCACTAGGCCCGTAAGGGCCTGGCAGTCGGGAAAGACCGGCAACTTAAAACCGCCCGCTTACCTCCTCACTGCTAAAGCTGTGGTGCGGGCATGTGGTGAAGTATTCCGCTGTTATCTAGGTTATTCTTTGCGATGAGCAACGAGGTCCCAAGGCGGTCCTTGAGAAGTAGCGGGGGGTCGTGTCCCACATTACGACGCGACCATTGAGTCCATTAGTCATCTTCACGGTTCAGGAATGCCAATCGACCTGCTCTCGGTCATTATTCAAGCTACCATTGTCATCAGCGTCCCTACCCTCGTCGCCAATGGCGGGGAGGCGTTGATGCATCTGATCGCTCATCATGAATTTCATGCGATCCCCATCCTCACTACCCTCTCGCGGTTGCAAGGGTTATTGGCGGGTGGTCTTCTTCTCCATGCCAGTTTCGACGAAAGCTACTACGACCTTCAGGCATTGTTTGTACCAGCGAGTCGCTGGAATCTCAGTATGAAACAGTTCCTGCTGGAACGAGCCAATCTTTTTTCCTACGACCCGGAACCGCTATTGAGTCTGCTGCGGGACGATCCGCTGAGTGGTCGTGGTCTGCTCATAGCTCTCGTGGTGGTAATAATCCCCACCATACTTGTATTGGTATGTCTACGCGTCTGGAAATTTTGGGACGCGTTGCGAGGGATAGTAGCATGTGCAGGTACTGCCCTGTGGTCGGCCTGGATAACAATCTACCTAGTTTGTCTAGTTTTCTGGGGCCTGTATCTCCTGAACTATTGGAGCCTGGCACTACTTGCCGTGTACATCCAATACCAACGGAGTCGAGGCGGGCACCACTGAAATGTAGCGATTCAATCCATGATGGCCATGACTTGACGTGAGTTCACCACTTACGTTGAGTCGTGGCTTTTTACATCATGCATTAGCCATGTTAGCGTTTGATATCGATTGGGTTCCGTTAGTACTACTCAAACTAGAAACTAAACTCCCCCATCATTAAGTTTTGTAGGAGCAAATCATACCGATGGCCAAAAATTACCTCTTTACCTCCGAATCTGTATCTGAAGGTCATCCTGACAA
Source organism: Gammaproteobacteria bacterium (assembly GCA_963575715.1). Classification (NCBI taxonomy): domain Bacteria; kingdom Pseudomonadati; phylum Pseudomonadota; class Gammaproteobacteria; species Gammaproteobacteria bacterium. The sequence goes on from CAUYTW010000155.1 coordinate 27,284, forward strand.
AATGGCGGATCAGATCTCGGATGCCGTCCTCGATGCACTAATCGCGCAAGATCAGACAAGTCGCGTTGCTTGCGAAACTCTTGTTAAAACTGGCGTGATCATTATCGCGGGCGAAATCACCACCAACGCCTGGGTAGATCTGGACCAAATTGCCCGTCAGGTAGTCAAGGAAATCGGCTATACCAGTTCGGAGACAGGTTTTGACGGAGAGACCTGCGCTGTCCTTACTGCCCTTGGCAAGCAGTCCTCGGACATTGCCATGGGGGTGGACGAAACCGTCAACCATGAACAAGGTGCCGGCGATCAGGGCATGATGTTTGGCTACGCCACTGCGGAAACCGATGTTTTGATGCCCGCTCCCATTACTTATGCCCATCGTCTGGTACGCCGTCAATCTGAAGTTCGCAAGAATGGTGTTCTTCCCTGGTTGCGTCCTGATGCTAAGAGTCAAATTAGCTTCCGTTACGAAGATCACCGACCGGTCAGCATTAACGCTGTGGTGCTTTCCACTCAGCATAGCCCCGAGATTGAGGTTTCAGTGCTGCGCGAGGCGGTGATGGACGAAATCATACTTCCCGTTCTTCCAGCAGAATGGATTAATAAAGAAACTAAATTTTATATCAATCCAACAGGACGTTTCGTCATTGGTGGTCCGATGGGTGATTGCGGACTCACCGGGCGGAAGATCATCGTAGATACTTACGGCGGAATGGGTCGCCATGGGGGTGGTGCATTTTCCGGCAAAGATCCCAGTAAAGTGGATCGTTCCGCTGCTTACGCCGCCCGCTACGTGGCCAAAAATATCGTCGCGGCGGGTCTGGCTGATCGATGCGAAGTACAAGTTTCTTACGCAATTGGCGTTGCTCGTCCCACTTCGATCTCGGTAGATACTTTTGGTACCGGTCGTGTTGACGATGAGCGATTGGTAGACCTGATCCGCGAACATTTTGATCTTCGTCCGCGTGGCATCATCACCATGCTCGATCTGCTCCATCCTATTTACCGTAAAACTTCAGCCTACGGTCATTTTGGCCGTGAGGATGCAGAATTTCCATGGGAAGCCACGGATAAAGCCGAGGCCCTACGCACCGCCGTCCCTTCTCATCAAAGTTCTTGCTGATTTGAGACCTCCCTCCTTCAGGGAGATTAGTTAAATTAGACAACGATGCGTAAGCATCGTTATCCTTTTTGGTAACCTCCTCATTTACGCGGAGGCAATCTACAGACCTCAATCTGTCGATAGCTTTGTCATTCGGCAGATGAGGTCGGATGCGGATTGAAACAAACAAACAAACAAACAGATAAACATACATACTCAATTAATCCACGAGAGCATTTGAATGATCAATATATTATCACCCGTGGACCTTGCCCCCGCCTATCGGGTAGCCGATATGAGCCTTGCCGCCTGGGGCCGCAAGGAAATCGCCATTGCCGAGACCGAAATGCCGGGCCTCATGTCTCTGCGCGAAGAATATGCAGCAAAAAAACCCCTTACTGGAGCACGTATTTCTGGCAGTCTGCACATGACCATCCAGACCGCCGTCCTCATCGAGACCTTAGTCGCGTTGGGGGCTGAAGTGCGTTGGGCGTCATGCAATATTTTTTCTACCCAGAACCACGCCGCTGCGGCAATTGCTGCCGTCGGTATTCCAGTTTTTGCCTGGAAGGGCGAAACCCTGGAAGAATATTGGTGGTGTACCGAACAAGCCCTTACTTGGCCGGGTGGAAACGGTCCCAACATGATTCTCGATGACGGTGGCGATGCTACACTGCTGATTCATAAAGGTGTGGAATTTGAGGCCGTTGGAGTGGTTCCTGCACCAGTCGCCGGAGATTCCGAAGACTGGCGGGAATTTCTCAAACTCCTCGGGAAGAGCTTTGCGAAAAATTCCGATAAATGGCGCACAATGGCCAATGGCATCCATGGAGTAACCGAGGAAACAACCACTGGCGTCCATCGCCTTTATCAAATGCAAGATAATGCTACTCTGCTTTTTCCTGCGATGAACGTCAATGATTCCGTCACCAAGAGTAAATTTGATAACCTTTACGGCTGCCGTGAGTCTCTCATTGACGGCATTAAGCGCGCTACCGATGTCATGGTGGCAGGCAAAATTTGTGTGGTGTGTGGCTATGGCGATGTAGGTAAGGGCTGTGCTCAAGCCTTTCGAGGGATGGGTGCCACAGTCTGGATTACCGAAATCGATCCGATTTGTGCACTTCAGGCATCCATGGAGGGTTATCGAGTAGTCATGCTTGACGAGGTGGCTGCGCTGGGTGATATTTTCGTCACCGCCACTGGCAATTTGCGGGTTATTTCCCACGATCACATGCTGCGGATGAAGAATGAAGCCATTGTTTGCAACATTGGTCATTTTGATTCTGAGATCGATATCGCAGCAATCGAATCATATCCCTGGGAAGAAATTAAACCACAAGTGGATCACGTCATATTCCCCGATGGCAAAAAAATTATTGTGCTCGCCAAGGGACGCCTGGTTAATTTAGGATGCGCTACCGGTCATCCGAGTTTCGTGATGTCGGCTTCTTTCACCAATCAGGTAATGGCACAGATGGAACTCTTCGCGCACTATGTAAATTATGAACGGCGTGTTTATGTATTACCAAAAACACTGGATGAAAAGGTAGCACGTTTACATTTAAAGAAAATTGGTGCTCATCTAACTGAGCTGACTAATGAGCAGGCCACCTATATTGGTGTTTCCAAGGAAGGGCCATATAAACCTGATCATTATCGTTATTGAATAATAATAACCTTGGTCATTCATGATGACCAAGGTTTATTGATGTCTCCGAGAAACCCCGTCCTTGAGAGCGGGGAGGACAAGGAGACGATTTTGCAAACGTCCAGTACAAATGCCAGTCTTGCCCTGCGGCCAGACCGTAAGCGGCCTAAGTGATGCACACCTTGTGGTGTGGCTCCCCTCGCCAAAGTTGCAACGCAGAGTATTGCGATAAACTGTTTTGTAATTACTCGTATCGTGCCTGTATTTGCCGCTATTTACCGTTTATGCTGACAATAAATTTATATATTATGTAGTTTTATCTATCATTGATCAATCCTTCACTGCTTTTATTTTCCGCCGAGGTCATTAATATGCAATCACAGCAACGTCATCCTCGGGTTTTCAGTTTTGAATTTTTTCCACCAAAAAATGAAGAAAGCGCAGAAAAATTGCGCCAAATTCGTGATGAGCTAGCTTTACTGGGTCCACGATTTTTTTCCGTTACCTACGGTGCTGGTGGATCTACTCGTGATCGTACCATCAAGGCGGTTCTTGACATTCAAAACGCTGGCCATGAAGCGGCTCCTCATTTATCTTGCATCGGTTCCACCCGGGAAGGAATCAGGGATATCCTCAATGAGTATCGGATGTGCGGCATTCGTCATATCGTCGCTCTGCGCGGCGACCTGCCTTCGGGTACTCATGATGTGGGAGAACTACGCTATGCCAATGAACTAGTCGAATTCATTCGAACAGAAACAGGTGATCATTTCCATATTGAAGTTGCAGCTTATCCCGAGTTTCATCCACAGGCTTCATTGGCCATCACCGATCTAAAAAATTTTAAGCGTAAGGTACAATCTGGCGCGAATAGCGCGATTACTCAATATTTTTACAATGCGGATGCTTATCTGCGCTTTGTAGAAAGTTGTGAACGGATGGGACTGGATATTCCTATCGTTCCAGGAATTATGCCAATTACCAATTTTACTCAGCTTGTTCGTTTTTCTGACCTTTGTGGTGCCGAGGTTCCTCGCTGGCTACGTCGACGCCTTGAGGGCTATGGCGACGATTTAGATGCAATTCGTGCCTTTGGGTTGGAAGTTGTCATTGAATTATGCCGGCGACTATTGGATGCCGGTGCTCCAGGTCTTCATTTTTACACAATGAACCAGTCTGCTCCCACAAAAGCCATTTGGCGGGCACTTAACCTGAATGTCAGCTAAGAGCCTGTTCTATTCGTGAATATTTGGCGTAAAATGTAGATAAAACATCATGGAAACCACCATACGAAGATTACTAAAAGCAATATCGTGGTATCTCACGGGAATGCTCGCAGTTTTTCTTATTAGCTGGATTATTACAAGCAATGCCAAGCTCGCCGCCACTATCGCGCTTACAGAAGTAGTGACGAGATTTTTTCTTTATTGGTTACACGAACGGATTTGGAATAGAACAACCTGGGGAAGATATAATCCTAAACTCCCCCGGCTTTAGGAATCGACGGTCAAGAACCCCTCAACCCTACGGGATTGAGGATGGCTCTGTGAGGTAACACTCATAATTTCCAGCTTGACCAGCCTAAGCGATAAAACATCAAATCAAGATCGAGGGTTTTCCACGCTGAGGATTTATGAATCAATTACGCCAAGGACTGGGTCGGGCTTTGGAGAATTTGACTGAAGGCTGGCATCAAGTCGTAGAAAGGGCGGGTGATGCGCTTACCCGTTTCAATCCGGTACGTCAAGCAGTAGAAAGTCCTGGAGCATTGGTGGAGCGTTATGCTCCGCGTTGGGGCATAGTGGCGGCGGAATTGCGTGAGGATGGCGATGCCTTGGTGATCAAGCTCGAATTGCCGGGCATGGAACCAGAGCAATTCGATGTGGACGTGGTTGATGATTTTTTGGTCATCCGTGGTGAGAAACGTGTGGAACGGGAAGAAGCTCGTGGGCGTTATCACCTTATGGAATGCGCTTACGGGAGCTTCGAACGGGCGATACGCTTACCGATGCCCGTTGATCCCACTCGGACTAAGGCGCGCTATCGTCATGGTGTCCTCACAATCACCTTACCCAAACTCGCCTCACATCATACCCGTCGCATCAAAGTCAATAGCGAGTCAACTACCCCGCCTTGAAGAGCGATTTGTGCAAGCATGCCCTAAGGGTGAGATTTATCGGGGACACTGATGAGAATTAAACGCATCTCTATAACCAACACAGTACTATTGGCCGGAGGGTTGCTCTGTGGCATAACTCCATTAATCTGGGGAGCATTGCCGTCCAAATTGATGGATGGACGCGAAATACCCAGTCTCGCGCCGATTTTAGAGCCTATTCTGCCCTCGGTAGTTAATATTTCGACTCGGTCCAGGGTTCGGGTGCGTAAAAGCCCTTTATTTGACGATCCATTTTTCCGTCATTTTTTTGATCTCCCCGAGCGGCCTCGGGAACGAGTGGCCCAGAGTCTGGGATCGGGAGTGGTAATCAACGCGAGTAATGGCTACGTAGTCACCAACCATCATGTAGTGGACAAGGCTGACGAAATCACGGTTACCCTTCAAGATGGCCGTGTTCTTCAAGCTCAACCGGTGGGATCCGATTCCGATACCGATATCGCCGTCATTCAAATCCCCGCAGAACACCTCACCGCCATTCCCCTGGGAGATTCCGATCGACTTCGGGTAGGAGATTTCGTCACTGCCATCGGAAATCCTTTTGGTCTGGGACAAACCGTCACCTCAGGCATCGTCAGCGCGCTCGGTCGTTCTGGACTCGGCATTGAGGGCTACGAAGACTTTATTCAAACCGATGCCTCTATCAATCCCGGTAATTCTGGTGGTGCCTTGGTTGATCTTCGTGGTGAGCTGGTTGGCATCAATACCGCCATTCTCGCTCCTAATGGCGGTAACGTTGGCATCGGATTCGCCATTCCGGCTAACATGGCGCACCAAGTCGTCACTCAACTTACCGAGCATGGAAGAATGCGTCGTGGAAGTCTTGGTGCCCAGCTTCAAGACGTGACTCCAGACTTGGCAGCAGCCTTTGGTATTCCCTCTCAGGGAGCGGTCGTCGCCAAGATAATGCGCAACTCATCCGCTGACCAGGCAGGGTTACGAGTAGGAGATGTTGTCGTTGCCATCAATGGTCACATGGTTCATGGTAGCCGCGACCTACGCAACACTTTTGGTATGTTGTCAATTGGTGCCAAGGCCGAGCTGCGCGTATTACGCGGTGGTCGTCCCGTGCAATTTACTATTAAAGTCCTTGACCCGCGAAAAGAAACTGTATCTGGCGAGCAAATCGATGATCGTCTAAGAGGCGCAGTTTTCGGCACAATTGCTGAAAATTCTCCAAACTCAGAAGAATGGGAAGGAGTAATGGTTGTTGAGATAAGCCAAGGAAGTAAAGCAGCGAACGCCGGACTGCAAGAAAATGATCTATTGGTAGCAATTAACCGTCAACCCATTCGCAACCTCGACGATTTAAAGCGAATGACTCGGGGAAAAAATAATAATCTCTTGCTCAATATCCAGCGCGGCGCTGCTTCCTTTTTGATTTTATTACAGTAGTGTCAGGAGTATTACCGTTGCTGCCTACCATTCCTATTTTCAGTTTAAGTCATTCTGCGCGAAGCGAAGTCGCAGAATCCATCTACTTATAGAGATTCTGCGACTACGGGTGCTAACGCGCCCTTCGCGCAGAATGACAGAAAAGAAAAAATTCGATCCTTTATAGCTAGGAGTTACGCAGTTGGAAGAGCTGGTAATACGTAAAGAGGGTTCGCTAAATAA
>CAUYTW010000156.1 GCA_963575715.1 Gammaproteobacteria bacterium
ATGTATAGGTTAGTATAATTATGTACAAGTTTCAAGACTCAGTTACGAACCCCTTTGTGGATAGTTTCTTAATTAATTGATATTGTGCATCAAAGGAATTGAACGCGATTCATCCCACGGTTAAAACCGTGGGTTTTCTCGCTAATTTTTATAAAAATTTAGTGTAACATCTAATCCTCTGTTCATGGGTAAAAGCTATTTTCTGCACTGATCCTGTACCCAACCCGCTACTTGCGCCAGAGCTTCATTCAATTCTCCCACGAGCGGCCCTCCTCCCTGAGCCAGCTCGGGTCGTCCTCCACCTTTACCACCCACCCGATTAGCCACGAAAGCCACTAAATCACTGGCACGCACCCGTCCGGTTACGGTTTTAGTGACTCCCGCTACCAGTGCTACCTTGTTATCTTCTACCGTGCCCAACACCACTACCGCATCGCCTAGTTTTTCCTTGAATCGATCTACTGCAACGCGCAATGATTTGGCATCTGCTCCTTCCATACGCATGGTGAGTACCTTAATTCCATCCACGTTCACCGTAGTAGGCTCTCCTCCTGCGCTATTGGTAGCAAGTTTCTCCTTAAGGATTTCCACCTCTTTTTCCAAGCGTCGTGCCCGTTCGACTAGAGATGCTGTGCGTTCTTCAACGGCGTCGCGGTTACACTTGACCAATTCCGCCACCCTAGCTAGACGAACCTCGGTGTCACGCACAACGGCCAAAGCATTCGCGCCGGTGACGGCTTCGACACGGCGGACTCCAGCCGCCACGCCACTTTCGGCAATAACTTTGATAAGCCCGATGTCGCCGGTGCGAACAACATGAGTGCCACCGCATAATTCCACCGAAAAATCTCCCATCCGTAGCACTCTTACCAAGTCGCCATATTTTTCACCAAACAAGGCCATGGCACCGCTCTCCAGCGCCTCGGTAATTGGCATTATCCGAGTTTCCACCGAGAGATTGGCGCGTACCTGGGCGTTGGCAAGATCTTCGATCTCATGAATCCGTTCCACCGGAATCGATTGATGATGGGAAAAGTCGAACCGTAACCGCGTTGCATCTACCAAGGAACCCTTCTGAGCAACATGAGAACCAAGAACCCTGCGTAAAGCAGCGTGTAGCAGATGAGTAGCCGAGTGATTAATCGCCGTGGCGCGACGCTGATCGATATCGACCCGTGCGCGCAACGCAGCGCCTATCGTCAAACCCCCGCGTTTGAGAACGCCAACATGACCAAACATTTTGCCAGCAAGTTTGATAGTGTCCTGGACGATAAAACACATTTCACTGTTTTCGAGTGTCCCGTGGTCTCCTGCTTGGCCACCTGACTCAGCATAAAAGGGCGTAGCCTCCAATACCACTATCCCGGCATCTCCCACAGAAAGGGTCGCCACAGATTGTTGGTCACGGTAAAGGGCCAATACGTGCGTTCCTTCAAGATCCAGATGGGTATAACCGTGAAATAGGGTATTGTGTGCTTCTCCAGCGGCGATCACTTCACCTACATGGAATCGGCTGGCAGCGCGGGCACGATGGCGCTGAACCTCCATTTCGCGCTCGAAACCAATGAGATCCACCGAATAACCACGTTCACGAGTGATATCAGCAGTCAAATCGACAGGAAAACCATAGGTATCGTAAAGCCGAAAAAGTACTTCACCAGGGATAACCGCACCTGGAGTCAAATGAGCCATTTCCTGAGTCAGAATCGTCATTCCCTGGCCGAGTGTTTGCGCGAAACGTTCCTCTTCTTGACGTAATACCTGCTCGACATAGAGATTTGCAGTGACTAGATCTGGATAAGCATCGCCCATCACTCGTATTAATGGGGTTACTAAACGATAAAAGAATGGTTCCACTAAGCCGAGTTGATGACCATGGCGCAATGCCCGACGCACGATACGACGCAGGACGTAACCACGTCCTTCGTTAGCGGGCCGCACTCCATCAACGATCAGAAAACTCGCGGCACGAATATGATCGGCAATAACCTTGAATGAGGTATGCGACTGTTCAACCATTCCAACCAATTCAGCCGCAGCATGGATGATAGGAATGAAAAGATCGGTGTCGTAATTGCTATGCACTCCTTGAAGTACCGCCGCCAAACGTTCTAAACCCATGCCAGTATCGACCGAAGGTTTGGGCAGTGGCGTGAGGGTGCCATCGCGAGCGCGGTCGTACTGCATGAAAACCAAATTCCAGATCTCAATGTAACGATCACCATCAGCATTCGGAGAGCCGGGCGGTCCGCCAGCGATCTCCGGACCATGATCATAGAAAATTTCACTGCAAGGACCACAAGGCCCGGTATCACCCATTGACCAAAAATTATCTTTTTCTCCGCAACGAGAAAAACGCTCGGGATTCACTCCGATTTCATCAAGCCAGAGGTTAGCGGCATCGTCGTCATCCGTATAAACCGTCACCCATAATCGTTCCGGGGGTAATTTCAATATCTGAGTAAGAAATTCCCAGGCGTAATGGATGGCTTCACGCTTGAAATAATCACCGAAGCTAAAGTTGCCCAACATTTCGAAAAAAGTATGATGGCGGGCGGTATAACCAACATTTTCTAAATCATTGTGTTTGCCACCAGCACGCACGCAACGTTGACTACTCGCTGCACGGGTATAAAGACGAGATTCCAACCCGAGGAAGGTATCCTTGAATTGAACCATTCCCGCGTTGGTAAAAAGAAGTGTGGGGTCATTACCGGGGATAAGCGAGGCGCTCGGCACTTCGACATGGCCACGGTCTTGAAAGTAATTCAAAAAGGCGCGGCGGATCTCGGCACTGGTCATTATCTTACCTGGCTCGGATAAGTATTCACCAAATGCCCGCGAGAAGCCCCAGGCTTTAGCCGTGGGGAGGAAAGCGGGCGGTTTTCAGAATTAGGAGCCAGTCTTTCCCGGCTGTCAGC
>CAUYTW010000157.1 GCA_963575715.1 Gammaproteobacteria bacterium
ATAAAATACATTCTGCGTTAGAATATAAATAAATTTTAGTCTTTCACGATACTCCGTTACCAAATATACTCGAACAGTAGAAAGTGTCGTAATGAAAGTAAAAAGAATTGTTGTTTCCGCGGATAAATGAAAAATAGCCAAAGATAGAAAAAGCAAAAGTATAGATTCTAAAATCAAAGTTCTGATGAGTATCCACTTAAAATCACCATTGATTGGAAACTCATATATCTTCAAATGAGCCGAACATTGCCACTTACCAAACATGACAGAACAAATGTTAATGACCCCAAACAATAGCAAATGATCCCTTACTTGGATCATTGATTTTCCTAGAGATATGGGTAATGCTACACTGCTGGCTAGAGCAGCGCAACTAAAGGTGTTGACAGCACATCGTTTAAGAAAGTTTAATTTTCACAGATGAAGACCGTACTTGTCTGGAACTAGAAAATTGTTGGCTATCTTCTTCAAATGGAGGTGGAGGATGGGGCTACAGCATGAACTCTGGAATAAGACTGGTGGAAGAGCGACGTTACATTAGAACCTATTACTAAAGATATTGGGTAGTCTTGTATCAATAGGCAAACACAAATTTCGTAGAGAAAACAAACTTCAAGATTTATATTCCGTTGAAAAAAAATACGGCACTGGGTTATTTGAAGTCATAGCTTCGCAGAAAGTGGACTCCGTTCATCCTATAGTTTAATTTGTTAAATTTGTAACCTTTATAATATAACGTATAACATTTAAACTCATTCTTTTTTAATTAAAATCAATATTAATATTTAATATTATCTTATTTTAAAGTTTTGATTAATTGTAACCTTATCGTTTCATATGTATAAGATTCATAAATATAAAATTATTAATCAAACACAATATAAAATATGAGTAAATGTATTTCAATTATCAGATAAAAATAATACTGAGTAGCAATGAGAATGTCAGATTGTGCAACTATGGTATAGTTGTTCACAAAAAATGTATATAGTAATCCTATTGGTACTGTTGTACAAATAACATCAAATTGTTTGATTCTCACGTAGAAGCAAAACTTGCCTGTTATCATTAGACATAGTGTTGATGCCGAAACAGGCACTAAATATATGTCATTCATTGATTTTGGTGTTGGTATGTCTCCTGATAGAGATATAATATCTATGGAGTATATTTTGAAAGTACAAACGTACTGATAATGAACAAATTGTGGGTTTAATTGGTGCGAAGGTTTACAAACGTTCAACAGACAAGGCGAAAATGATTATGATAACAGTTTTATGTTATTACAGTATTTGATAAGATTAAATATTATTATTATGTACGAAATGCTGATGCCCAATATTTCATTGTTACATAAAGAAGCAACAACAGAAGGTAATGGAACAGAAATGCATACCTGTACTTGAAAATGATATCTATGTTTGTAATGAAATGGTTAAACAATTGTACTATTTTGAAAACATAATTTTGAAGGCTTTGAAGAACTTAATAGTACTAACAAATGATTATCAGATTGTACGGGATCATTTTTATTCAGAGTACTGGTTATCTGTGCACGTATGCATGGTGTAATTTCTGGCTTTCTTCATCTGATTACTTATTGCCAATTGCGCCAAATTAGAAGTTGAGAAGTTATGAAGTCGTGAAGCACTTGATTATAATGACAGTACATTCAAATTCTTCAATACAAAACAATCTATTGTTGATGATAAAATAAATCTACCTTTAACGTTATAACTTTATTTTTAATTTTGATATTTTAAATTCTTTCATAATTGTTTTTAATTAAGATTAAACATTAGGTTAGTTGAAATCCTCATTAGCAAGGGGATTTTCACAAACAATTTATTATTACAAATCAAACAATCTTCCTTCAACATTTTGAGCAATTCTGCCATTGGTCTGTCTTTTTTCAGCTTTCTTAGCTGTTTCGATTGGCAGTCTTCGGCTTTAATTTTATTAACCATTGCTTCGAGTATCATGTTCATACTGAATATAATCGCTTTCAAAGTATTTTTGTTCAGTGATATCGATTTTGTCCTCCAGCCGTGCGTCAGCGTAATGCCATTGCCTTGTGCGGCGCGCGATTAATACGCGCGTCTCGCTGTAAGGTATCGAAACGATGTATAAGGACTGAACGCACCGCGAAACCTCACGCGGTGGTCTGGCAATCAAAGTCCAGTGTGACTAATACTTCTTACTCGCCCATCTGCAACGGATGGGCGAATTTATACCCGCTTTCTCGTCTGCTGTAATATTCCCCACTACACTTCCACTGTTGCGTCAGGCGTTTGTCGCCATACGCTTACAGGGTGGCCCGCATGCAAAAAGCACAACTGATCATTAAAACCTATCGTCGTAATCGAATGATTGTTTGTACGATTTGCGCACTCGTTACGCAACATGTTTGCGCTGGCAGTTAACGAAGAAAACGCCGCCGGTGGTCGTGTGGTAACTGCGCCAACCAACGGTGCCTGCGGTATCGTTCCGGCAGTGCTGGCTTACTATGACCACTTTATTGAATCGGTCAGCCCGGACATCTATACCCGTTACTTTATGGCAGCGGGCGCGATTGGTGCATTGTATAAAATGAACGCCTCTATTTCCGGTGCGGAAGTTGGTTGCCAGGGCGAAGTGGGTGTTGCCTGTTCAATGGCTGCTGCGGGTCTTGCAGAACTGCTGGGCGGTAGCCCGGAACAGGTTTGCGTGGCGGCGGAAATTGGCATGGAACACAACCTTGGTTTAACCTGCGACCCGGTTGCAGGGCAGGTTCAGGTGCCGTGCATTGAGCGTAATGCCATTGCCTCTGTGAAGGCGATTAACGCCGCGCGTATGGCTCTGCGCCGCACCAGTGCACCGCGCGTCTCGCT
>CAUYTW010000158.1 GCA_963575715.1 Gammaproteobacteria bacterium
TCATCCCCGCAACGCTACGCGATTGCGGGGTTTTCTCGCCAAAGATTTATAAATACGAACAAAACGCTGGGGAGTCAGGTGTTGTCTCGTGTTCATTACTCACTCAGCGCATTTTACAAAGAGAATTCAATATGAATACAGAATCATTAAAGGAAGCGATTATAAGGGAGCTACCAGAATTTTTGAGAACAGACCAAAGCTTCCGTGCCTATATTCTGGAATTGACTAGACGAGAATACGTTGGACGGGAAGAAATTCATGATCGATTTTATGAAATTTTAGCGGAATTGCGCCGCGACCGTGAGGAACAGAATAAAAAATGGGATGAGCAAAATAAAAAATGGGAAGAATCTGGTAAGCGATTTGACCGTCTACACGAAGAGATCATGGCCCAAGCTAAAAAGCATGAGCGTAGCATTGGTGCCCTTGGAGCGCGCTGGGGCTTGCAATCCGAGAAGGCGTTCCGTGATGCGTTAGCGGGAATTCTGGAGAAGAATTTTGGTGTCCAGGTACTCAACGTCAATGAATACGATGATCAGGGCGTGGTATTCGGGCGGCCTGACCAGGTGGAACTGGATGTTATTATCCAGAATGGCCTGCTGCTGATTTGCGAGCTAAAGTCATCCATCGACAAGGCCGGAATGTACATTTTTGAACGCAAGGCGCGGTTTTATGAGCGGCAACATCAGCGGATCGCCAATCGGCTGATCGTGATTTCGCCGATGATCGACGCACGGGCGCGTAAGGTGGCCGAGCAGCTGGGGATTGAAATTTATGGCGATTCGATTGAGGTGGAGACCTTGTAGGGCGACGCACGGAGATGTGTGTTCCGTCAGGGTTATGATGTCCAATCCTTTTTTGTGTGGAGAACTTAGAAATGAATACAGAATCATTAAAAGAAGCGATTATAAGGGAGTTGCCAGAATTCTTGCGGACAGATCAAAGTTTCCGTTCCTATATTCTGGAATTGACCAGGCGGGAATATGCGGGACGGGAAGAAGTTCATGATCGATTTTATGAAATTTTAGCGGAATTGCGCCGAGATAGGGAAGAGCAGAGTAAAAAATGGAATGAACAAAACAAGAAATTGTCCGAATATCAGGAAGAGCAAAATAAAAAGTGGGATGACCAAAACAAGAAATTGTCCGATTATCAGAAAGAGCAAAATAAAAAATGGGATGAGCAGAATCGAAAATGGGATGAGCAGAATCGTAAGTGGGACGAACATCAGACGGAATTGCGGCGTGACAGGGAAGAACAGAGCAAAAAATGGGAAGCAAACCAAGTTGAATTACGCCGTCTACACGAGGAAATCATGGCTCAGGCAAAAAAGCATGAGCGTGGCATTGGTGCCCTTGGAGCGCGCTGGGGCTTGCAATCCGAGAAGGCGTTCCGTGATGCGTTAGCGGGAATTCTGGAGAAGAATTTTGGTGTCCAGGTACTCAACGTCAATGAATACGATGATCAGGGCGTGGTATTCGGGCGGCCTGACCAGGTAGAATTGGATGTGGTTATCAAGAATGGGTTGCTGCTGATTTGTGAATTAAAATCGTCCATTGATAAGGCTGGGATGTATATTTTCGAGCGCAAAGCACGGTTCTATGAACAGCGACATCAACGGACCGCCAATCGGCTGATCGTGATTTCGCCAATGATCGATGCGCGAGCACGGAAGGTGGCGGAGCAGCTGGGGATTGAAATTTATGGCGATTCGACCGAATTGGAGGCGTTGTAAATAGTCCGCTCCGCATATTCTTGTTGAATCTTAAACATAAAATTGAGGAGGAAGATAAAAATGGGTTTAATCTATGCAAATGTTGAATTGGTTAGTGTGGATGATTTGGCATATTTTCGTCGAGGCGATCTGTCTGAAGAACAAGTCAAAAAAATCACGGTTAGGGCACTTGTGGATAGTGGTGCTTATATGTTATCCATCAATGAAGAAATTCGGCTTCAGCTAGATCTTGCTATTTTGGACGAGCAAGAAGCAGAATTAGCGGATGGTTCTCTTAAAAGAGTAAAAATAGCCGGCCCCATAGAAATTCGATTTAAAAATAGAAAAACTACTGTTAACGCCGTAGTTTTGCCAAATAGTACGGAAGTGCTGCTTGGCGCAATTCCGATGGAAGATATGGATCTCTTAATTAATCCGAGACAACAGGAGCTTATTGTGAATCCTGCTCACCCCTATTTAGCAAAAAAATCATTAAAATAGGATGGATTTATTGATGGACTATACTCACCATGGCTAAACCAGTGATTTCTCGGAGATAATGATGACGATAATGGCTGAACTTTATACTCATGATTTTCATGCATGGGCGCTCCAGGCTGCGGAATTGGTGCGAAATCGTCGCTTTGAGGATATTAATCTGGAAGAACTGGCTGAGGAGTTGGAAGCATTGGGTAATCAAGAACGTAAAGAAGTAGCGAATCGATTAGTAATCTTGCTGGCCCATCTGCTAAAGTGGGAATTTCAACCAGCGCACCGTGGGAGCAGTTGGCGCGGTACTATTATTGAACAACGAAAACAGATATTCCGCCAACTTCAATATAGCCCCAGCATCAAACCTCATCTACAGGCTGCCATTGAGGACGCCTATCCAGACGCTGTTGATATCGCGGTAGACGAAACTGATTTACCACCTGCTACTTTTCCATCCAACTGTCATTATGCCATTGAGCAAATATTAGACAAGAAATTTTTTCCTTGAATGATACGGAAAAAGATCTCTGACCTTGTTCGGCAAACAATGTCAATCACCCCTCGACCCTTCGGGATCGAGGGGCTTGTGGGGTGACTTGCAAGG
>CAUYTW010000159.1 GCA_963575715.1 Gammaproteobacteria bacterium
GGGCCTTATCCGCTCGAATTTGAATCGGATGACGCAGCTTAACTCTATGTTAGGCTTAATGTACATAGTTTTTACACACAAAATTATATATGAGGTGATTAATGAAGTTTTTGAAAGTTGGCGGTTTTCTGGTTGCAGGATTAGGTCTAGTTATTCTGTTAGACAATAAAAGCTCAGGAGTGGTGCCTGGAATTATTCTCACATTAATAGGTGCTGGTACTGTGATCTTTTGCCAGTTCTCGGGAGATATCTCGAAAAAACGTGCTCGTAAAGAGTTAATGGAACTGAAATCTCTGTTGGATAACGGAGCTCTTGATGAAAATGAGTACGAGGAAAAGTCAAGGGTTGTAAAAGATAAAATTTAGCGTTCATATTATAATTCTCATGGATAATAAGCGGATCAAGTTGTGTCCAACAAGGGGTATGTTTTGAAAGCAGTAATTAATTATAAAGATTTCTGTAAGGAAAAAGGATTGAATATTCATTCCAAAAAATCTCAAGCTGAATATCAGTTGTATATTGAGGAAATGGATAAAGTAAATCGCCCTTACCTTGATGAAATATATAGTCAAGCTCAAGCAGTTAAAAATAAGTCCTCTAAGAAATAATGGTGACTACATTTGAGCTTTCTTATTAATCTGTGCATTGGTTAGGTGACACTTGTAAGTATGTACTGAACGGATTCTTTTTTAAAGAATGCCCGAATTTTTTCGGGCATTCTTTTTAATGAATCCAACAAATCCGTTGCTTTTTCCATTAATTCTTCAACGCCATGGATAAGCGCGCGTGCGAATCCATGGGATTTTATATTTCCCCACACTAATTCAACTGGATTTAATTCCGGTGAATACGCGGGAAGAAAAAATATTTTTACCTTTCCATTGGTTTTTTCCAGGAATTCCTTGACCATATTGGAACGATGTACGGAACTCCGATCCGCGATAATCCATATGGGATTGGAGACCGTATTGGAAAAATTTTCCAAATATTCAATAAACGTCTCGCTATTGAATGATTTCTTGAATACCTGGGAATGTATTTCACCATCCGCGCTAATCGCCGCAATCATATTAACTCCATGGCGGTCTCCAGAATTTGGAATTATAGGAGTCAACCCTTTTAGACTCCAGGTTGTGCCAGCATGATGGTCCATGCGAATTCTTGATTCATCAATAAAATAAATCCTGGCTCCTTCTTTTATTGCTAATTTATTGATTTTAGGGAACTCTTCCTTGAGCCAATAATCCACGGCGGCGGAATCCTGTTTTGTTGATCGACGCGCTGGTCGTTGCGGAGTTAAATCAATCCGATGTAATAAACGACTTATCGCCGAACGACTCATACGAATAAAAAATTTTTGTTCAATTAGGGATTGTATTATTTCCGTTGTCCAAAGGGTTGAATTGAATCCAAACGCAATTGGTATGAATACCGATATATAAAAAGTGAGGGTGTTTTTTTGTTCATCATTAAGTAATGATTTTTTTCCCGGAACAGGATTTTTCTTTAGAGCGTCCATGCCTTGCTTACGAGCAATTCTTAACCACCGGTGAAGAGTACCACGATGTATTTCAAAAATTCTTGCTATTTCCTTAACGCGACCACCCATTCGCACGGCTTTTACAGCCTGGATTCGAATGTACTCCAAAGTGTCATGACCAAGAGTACGCGCATCGAATATTTTCATTAGAGTTTCCTACACATTAAATTTGGTTAATGGAAGCATCCATTCACTATTTTAAAGCATTCATGCATTATTTAACTAGTATCACCTAACCAACGCACAGATTAATAATCTTAAAAAGCCTAACAATCGCGTTAACTCGGACGGGTCAAAGCTGCGCCGCTTTGCTCTGCAGCTTTGACCCGCCGGTTACGCGAAGCGTTAGGCCGTTTCCGTTCAGCTCCGGCCTGTTGGGTATGAGTAGCCGCTAAAAAAACTCCGATACTATTACCATGAAAAAATTTTCGGTCTTCTCATCACTCGGTGTATTAAGCGTTTGGCTATTTCCGATCTCGAACTATTACACGCGGCTAATCTTTGTATTTTTGATTGTTGGATCTGCGTTATCAATTTTGATTGCGGCATGGCCTCATACACGTTTACGGATCGGAATACTGATCATTCTCCTTTTCATTGTTGCTATCATAATCCTTCCCGGCCGCGCCACCGATCAAGCGGCATTAAGTACTGCCTTTGTGCGTGAGCTTCAATCCTATGAAGGTACCAAATATGTTTGGGGCGGAGAAGGTCGATTGGGAATTGACTGCTCTGGTTTGATTAGGTCGGCATTCGTTGGTGCTGCGCTTAAGCATGGCGTGGTGACCATGAATCCTGAACTGATTCGGCTTGCACTATCAGTGTGGTGGCATGATGCTACAGCCCGACAATTCGGGAAGGGCTACCGCAATCTCACGAATTTTGTTACAACTGCAGGCTCTATCAATACCATTGAACCATCCTTATTGCGTTTAGGCGATTTAGCAGTCACCACTTCTGGCATTCACATCCTTGGCTTTGTTGGTAATGGAAAATGGGTGGAGGCAGATCCAGATCTTGGAAAAGTAGTTGTTCTTTCCGTGCCTCAACCAACCAATCGTTGGTTCAATATGCCAATCCACATCGTGCGACTTACCCCTCTCATATTGTGAACGTAAAAAAACGCAAAAAACGGGGCAGGTCTTCTATTGCACTGTTAGTATTTTAGTTTCTGGAATCATAATGGTTCAAAAAAAAATCAAAACCAGCGACCTAACAAGTCGTATATGGACTCCCCCCGGATTGCAATAGAGACTGAGCTGTTGATTT
>CAUYTW010000160.1 GCA_963575715.1 Gammaproteobacteria bacterium
CATCCCCGCAACGCTACGCGATTGCGGGGTTTTCTCGCCAAAGATTTATAAATTAGGCTAACCCAAGTTGCTACCTCTGGCACTGAAGCGGCATTCCACTGTGGGCATTGTGGTGGAAACATCGTAACCACGGATAGGTGACAACTTGAGTTAGGCTAATATCCCGTCATTCCGCCGTCGACCGTAAGACAGTGACCTGTAATGTAATTTGCGGCGGGTGAACACAGGAACGCCACAGCGTTGGCTACATCCTCAGCGCTGCCCGCGCGGTCCATTGGGATGTTATCGAGGAACATTTTACGTGCGGAGTCGGAAAGTTGCTTCGTCATGTCAGTTTCAATGAAACCGGGAGCGACCGCGTTAACGTTGACATTACGTGATGCCAGTTCCTTGGAGACTGTCTTGGTTAAGGCAATAACTCCCGCCTTGGATGCAGCGTAGTTAGCTTGTCCAATGTTGCCGTTGAGTCCAACAACAGAAGCAATGTTGACTATCTTTCCACTCCGAGCCTTCATCATGATCTTGGCTGCAGACTGACAAGCAAGGAAAGTGCCTTTCAGATTGATATTCAGTACACGGTCCCACTGTTCTTCCGTCATCCGCACAAGTAACGTGTCCTGCGTAATACCCGCATTGTTCACAAGAATGTCCAGACGGCCCAATTCGTTGACAGTCCGTTGAACAAGATTATCTACCTCTCCACGGTTAACAACATTGCATCGAATTGCCAATGAACGCCGTCCACGCATAATTATTTCTTGTGAGGTCGCAATAGCTGCGTCCTCCAGCACGTCGCTAATTACAATATCTGCACCTCGATTGGCAAGCGTCAAGGCAATTGCTCGACCAATACCCCGCGCCGAGCCAGTAATAATGGCAACCTTATCCTTCAGATCTTCATACAATCCGAAATCCGACATTGATGCTCTCCTCGAAAAATAAATGGTTGACAGCCTAAAATACCATTAAGTTTATAAAATTTAACTAAAATATCGACTACGCTGTCCTTGGTGAATGGTAGATACGGACCTCGGTTACTACTGTGCTCAAGGGTACATCCCAAGGCTGAGGTTTCAAGGTCGCTACCCGTTGAAAATCGTAAGCTATCCCTACTACTCGAGGTTTACGCCAATAACGACGATAGGCAAGATAGGACAAAGTTTGATCATAGTATCCCCCTCCCATGCCCAAACGGTTACCTGCTGCGTCAAAAGCCACCAGGGGGACAAAGATGAGATCTAGTGCTCTAGCACGAACCCAGTGCGAATAAGGATGAATGGGTTCGAGAATGCGAAAACGGTTAGGACGCAATGGATCACCGGGGTGATAGAGAGCAAACCAGAGATGACGGCTACCTAATGGGCAAAGGACGGGGAGATAGCACTTTTTGCCTGCACGGTCAGCACGACGAATTAGATAACTCGGATCTATTTCTCCGTCATTCGACAGGTATAACGCCACCCGTTGACTATTACGAAAGAACGGCAGACCCTGTATGCGTCGAGTTAGCCGAAGCGCACGTCGTGCGCGTTCAGCGGAAGAAATGTCGCGACGCAAGCATCGAATTACACAACGTAATTGCGCGCGAGTCATAATGAGATAAATGTGTTGATTTGGATAAAAAAAGGCATCTCCCGCCTGTGCCGTCTCGGACCTTTGCCCTTGAACCGAAGGTTCAGGGTGGAGACTTCAGCGCAACCTTAAGGCTTTCCGAAAAACGGATATGCGCATTAGTCGCAGCACTCAGCCTCCCGAGTTTGAATTTAGGCTCAAGGTTTAACCCAGACCGCTAACGAACACTGCAGGAGATGCCTAAATATAACCTTATTTTTCTTACGAAGATTAATTTTTCAGGGCTATGTCAATCTTGTTTTGAATATGTCTAATCTGTGCGTCTACTGCCTGAGTATATTCGTCCTTTTCAGATCTATTTTGCAATAGCTCATGGGCAAAATTGAGGGCGGCCATTACAGCAATACGTTCTAGACCTATCACTCGCCCCCCGCCGCGAATGTCCCTCATCTGTTCATCCAGCAGACGTGCCGCGTTATGCAACGCATCACGCTCCTCGTCGGGACAGGTCACCCGGTATTCCTTGTCAAGGATGGTAACCACTGCAATCGGCAATATGTCTCTGCTCATCGGCGTTCCAGGAATCGATTGCCTGTTTCATTCAAAGTACTCATAAGTACTCATTCCGATAATTAGCTCTCCGTTGATAGTGTTACCACTGCAACTAGAGTCCCGCCTGGGCAGTTTTAGGCATAGCCAAGTTAACCGTTCTCCGAAACTTACCCAATTATCTCACTGGACAAACGGAGTTCTGTTCCTGCTTCATCAAGGCTGCCCAGGAGATAGCTTGGTTATCGCTAGTAAAATTCCCCATTGATAGGGAGTCTTACGCGGTTGCGCCGCAGCCGACAACTCTCCCAGGTTTCATAATCTCTCCACAGGCTTAAGAGGCTGTACAAAAACTACCACCTTGTGAATCAGCATCTTACTCGCATGGATACAGATGGGTAACGATAACGAAGACTTAATCTTATATTCGTAGGTGAGTCTTGTACTTCTTTAACAACGTAGCCATGATGTTTTGTGGCTCAGGCTGGTAAACCATGCTTTATCCATAGAATAACCCGTCTTTAGCCGTGGTGTGATTTACAATAGATGCTCTCACCAAATGCCCGCGAGAGAGCCACCCCGGCTTTAGCCGTGGGGGAGGAAAGCGGGCGGTTTTCAGAATTAGAGCCGGTCTTTCCCGGCTGTCAGCCTGTAAGGGCAACTCGGCTTGCGCCGGTTA
>CAUYTW010000161.1 GCA_963575715.1 Gammaproteobacteria bacterium
GAGCACTTGTATGGTAACGATGAACGCGGCTACGTTGGTGACTGCAACTTTCGACCCCGTCAAATATTCCCTAATTGTTGTGAAATCTGGCAGCGGCACGGGAACCGTGACCAGCAGCCCAACGGGAATTAATTGCGGCACAGATTGCAGCGAAAACTACGCACCGGGAACGAGCGTAACGCTGACCGCGACAGCGACAACGGGATCGAGCTTCGCGGGCTGGAGCGGCGGCGGCTGTTCAGGAACGGCCAGCACTTGCACGGTAACCATGAACGCGGCTACGAATGTGACTGCAACCTTCGACCTCGTCAAATATTCCCTAATTGTTGTGAAATCTGGCAGCGGCACGGGAACCGTGACCAGCAGCCCAACGGGAATTAATTGCGGCACAGATTGCAGCGAAAACTACGCACCGAGCACCAGCGTGACGCTAATCGCGACAGCGACAACGGAATCGAGCTTCGCGGGCTGGAGCGGCGGTGGCTGCTCGGGGACTGCAAGCACTTGCACGGTAACCATGAACGCGGCTACGAATGTGACTGTAACCTTCGAGCCAATCATCTACTATTCCCTGGTGGTCGCTAAATTTGGTGCTGGAACGGGAACCGTAACCAGCAGCCCGGCAGGCATTGATTGCGGCACGGATTGCAGCGAAAACTACACGTCGAACACGAACGTGATGTTGACCGCAACAGCAGCGACGGGATCGAGCTTCGCGGGCTGGAGCGGCGGCGGCTGTTCGGGAACAGCCAGTACTTGTACGGTAACCATGAACGCGGCCACGACCGTGACCGCAACCTTCGAGCCAGTCATCTACTATTCTCTGACGGTGAATAAAACGGGCACGGGTGCGGGAATCGTGACCAGTAGCCCGACGGGGATTAATTGCGGTACAGATTGCAACGAAAACTATGAGTTAAACACCCGCGTGACGTTGACCGCAACCGCGCCGACCGGATCGACCTTTGCGGGCTGGAGCGGTGGCTGCTCAGGAACGACCAGCACTTGCGCGGTCACCATGAGCACCGCAAAAACCGTGACTGCAATCTTTAATCTGAAAAAATATGCTCTGATTGTTGTTAAATCCGGCAATGGTAGCGGAACCATAACCAGCAGCCCGACGGGGATTAATTGCGGTACCGATTGCAATGAGAGCTATGTGTTCAACACCAGTGTGACGCTGACTGCAACAGCCGCGACCGGATCGAACTTTGCGGGCTGGAGCGGCGGTGGCTGCTCGGGAACAGCCAGCACTTGCGCGGTCACCATGAGCGCCGCAAAAACCGTGACTGCAACCTTCAATCTGAAAAAATATGCTCTGATTGTTGTTAAATCCGGCAATGGCACGGGAACCATAACCAGCAGCCCGACGGGGATTAATTGCGGTACAGATTGCAGTGAAAACTATGTGTTCAACACCAGTGTGACGCTGACCGCAACAGCAGCGACCGGCTCGACCTTTGCGGGCTGGAGCGGCGGTAGCTGCTCGGGAACGGCCAGCACTTGCGCGGTCACCATGAGCGCCGCAAAAACCGTGACCGCAACCTTTAATCCTCCCATGTATTTATTGAACGTCATCAAATCCGGTAATGGCACGATAAGCAGCACCCCGACAGGGATTAATTGCGGCACGGATTGCAGTGAAAACTATGCACCGGGCACCAGCGTGACATTGAAGGCGACACCGGGCGCAGGGTCGGTTTTCACTAATTGGTCTGGAGGCTGTAGCGGAACCAGCGTTTCCTGCGTTGTGACCATGAACGCGGCCACTACCGTGGCCACTACCTTCCAGGCTCGTCCTCCAGCTACGCCGGTGATTAGCGCGGTCGCGGGCAACGCCCAAGTAACGCTAAAGTGGTCAGCGGTGGCCGGTGCCACAAGTTATCAGGTTTTTCAGGGACTAACAGCGGGCGGTGAATTATTCGATCCGGTGAAAACCTGCACCGGAACCAGCGTGGTGATTACTGGATTAACTAACGACACGACTTATTTCTTCAAAATGGTCGCCATCAATGCGTCTGGCCGCAGTGCGTCATCGAATGAAGTCAAAGCCACGCCCAGGACAACTCCAATTGATTTCGTGATTACCAATCTTTCCTGGCGTCCGGTCAACCTGAACACAGGCTATTTTGATGTTCTCGTAACCGTTGCTAATCAAGGTTATGATGAAGCGTTGTCAGTTTACTTGGATGTCTGGGCCAATCAACCCACGGTACCAGGGTGCGACGTGGAGGGCGACGCCTCTAAAAAGATTGGTGCCCTGGCCGCAGGCGAGAGTAAAGAATTCACGCTTCAGGTGAAGGCAAATACTACTGGCGGGAAAAAGACATTACGCGCTTTCATCGATCGCTCGTGTCTAATCACAGAACCCAATGAAACCAATAACCAGCGCACTCGGACATATACCGTTGCGCCAACAACGGCTCCCACAATAATTAGCGTGGTTAAGGGCAACGGCCAGGTGACACTGAAATGGACGGCAGTCACCGGTGCCACGAGTTACAGCATTTTTCAGGGAACGGTAACGGGCGGTGAACCCTCGACTCCGGTGAAAAGCGCCACTGGAACTAGCGTCGTCATCAGTGAATTAACCAATGGCACGAAATATTTCTTCAATATGGCTGCTGTCAACGCGGGCGGAACCGGCCCATTGTCAAACGAAGTCAGCGCCACTCCGACGCCGTAGCATTGAAGCGAGCCAGGAAGGCGAGCGACCCCCCACGTCCGGTTGCGTAGCGAAGCG
>CAUYTW010000162.1 GCA_963575715.1 Gammaproteobacteria bacterium
GAATCCGTTCAGTACATACTTAAAAGTGTCACTTAACTAATGCACAGATTAATAGTAATAGTTTTCCTCTTAAGCAGTTTAAAACCCTAAATTTTATTGCCGCACCTCAATTCCCTGAGCCGCCATTGCCTGCTTTGCCTCAGCAATGGTGTGTTCACCAAAATGAAAAATACTGGCTGCAAGCACCGCATCGGCATGTCCTTCAATAATGCCGTCAACTAAATCTTTCAATCGGCCAACGCCACCAGAGGCAATAATGGGAATTTCGACGGCATTGGAAATGGCGCGAGTTAGGGCTAAATCAAAACCATTACGTGTACCGTCACGATCCATGCTGGTCAGCAGAATTTCACCTGCCCCCAACGCGGCCATTCGTTGCGCCCATTCGATAACATCTAATCCGGTGGATCGGCGTCCACCATGAGTATGAATTTCCCATCGTGGCGGTTTCGCACAAACCTTTTTTGCGTCAATGGCAACCACAATACATTGAGAACCGAATCTTTCCGCCGCCTCACGCACGAAATCAGGATTAAACACGGCGGCGGTATTGATCGAGACTTTATCCGCTCCGGCTTGCAGCAAACGCCGAATATCTTCCAGGGTACGAATACCCCCTCCAACGGTCAGCGGGATAAAAACCTGGCTGGCCACGTTTTCCACGACGTTGATCATCGTGGCGCGGTCATCGCTGCTCGCAGTAATATCCAGAAATGTGAGTTCATCAGCGCCTTGTTCGTCATAACGGCGTGCGGCTTCCACGGGATCTCCTGCGTCACGAATTTCGACAAAACGGACACCTTTGACGACTCGACCCCTGTCTACGTCAAGACAGGGAATGATGCGTTTGGCAAGGCTCATCAGTATCTCCGAGAAACCTCGCCCTTCAGGGCGGGGAGGAAAGGAGACGGTTTTATCCGCCCTTTTGGATAGCAAAATTTAAGTTGCCGGTCTTTCCCGGCTTTCAGCCCTTACGCAGCCCAAGTGACGTACACCTTGCGGTGTGGCTCATCTCGCTCGCCAAAAAGATAACAATGCTTACGCATCGTTGTCTAATTTAATTAATCCCCTGAAGGGAGAGGTCTCAAACCAGCAAGGGATGAAAAATTTTATTGGCGATAACCGAGACATTTCATCAGACGGCCCAGAGGAAGCAGACACCGAACGTATCACAAGCCACGGCCTTCTATTTTTTGTTCAATCATGTTAATTAATTTAATAATGATAAATATTAAAATACTAATTATTCCTAATTCAAAAATTGATAAAACCATCCAAATATCATCCTTTGCTTGATTATTAATATATAAATAAAGTAACATTATATTCACGGCTACGAATAAGCTAAATACGATTAATTTTATTTTCTCTATTTTTTTCATTAGTGTCTCCGAGAAACTACGCTTTTATAATTTTCACAGATTATATTATAAATTTTAATGTCTGAAAGTCAAATATCCATTAAGGGAATTGTCCTTAATGACGGCTTCGCACATCATTGCGATCACATCGTGCATACGGTACCGAGCCTGCCAGCCGAGGGCAGCGAGAGTGGCCGATGGATCGGCCTTGCTGTATAGAACATCGTCAGGACGGTGAAGCGCGAGTGATGTTTCAACATGGGTGCGCCAGTCCAGCCCAAAATAACCAAAGGCTGTAGCGACGAAATCCTCCAGACGGTTGGTCTCGCCCGTGGCGACAATGAAGTCGCTTGGCCGATCCTGCTGTAGCATGAGCCACATTGCCACCGCATATTCGGGTGCCCAACCCCAGTCGCGGCTGATGTCTAGTCGTCCAAGGATTAAATGTTCGTTGTCATTCTTAGCAATGCGATACGCGGCATGTACGATCTTCTGAGTAACAAAGCGGTGTGGCCGAAGCGGTGATTCGTGGTTAAATAAGATGCCGTTGCAGGCAAAAAGACAGTAAGCTTCACGATAATTGGCTACTAACCAATGTGCCGATGCCTTGGCAACCGCATAAGGACTGCGGGGACGAAAGGGTGTAAAAACGTTAGCAGGTGTGATGCCGGTATCACCAAAACATTCGCTGGAACTAGCATTATAAAGTCGTGCCTGTTTTTTTCGCAGCCGCAGAACTTCCAGGAGATTGAGGATCCCCGTGACAATACTGTCCAGGGTCTCAGCAGGTTGCTCGAAAGAAAGACCTACTGAACTCTGGCCCGAAAGGAAGTAAATTTCGTCTGGGTCACTCATTTCCAGTGCAGTCAAAACACTACGGAAATCATTAGGTGCCATGGACAACATTAATACTCGACCCTCAATCCCAAGGGTCTTGAGACCGGTCAAAGATGAAGTTTGTGCATCTCGTGATGTGCCCCAGACCTGATAACCCTTGGCGAGGAGGAATTGAGCAAGATAACTGCCATCTTGCCCGGTGACTCCACAGATCAATGCCTTTTTCATCAGTGTCTCCGAGAAACTTCGCTTTTTAGAGTCTTACGACTTCGCTCCCCTCGCCAAGGTTGTAACGCAGCGTATTGCGACAAATCGTTTCGTCCTATCCCTAAGAGGCTGTACAAAAACTACCACCTTGCGGGTAGTGCCCCAATCAATAGGACGAAGATTGAGTTAAAATAGTGTCCACACATCATTCAAAGAATGCCACAGTAAAAGACTCACCCTAGGGCGCTTCCTCAACTCAGGGCTGCTGAAAGTGGCAG
>CAUYTW010000163.1 GCA_963575715.1 Gammaproteobacteria bacterium
TTTACCTCCAATCATAACTAATAGATCATAGTCTTTAGGCTCTTGGCCAATAATATAGTCAGCGATGACAGAAAAACCTCCTAAGGAAGATACTTCTTCTTCAATAGAAATTGTACTTACAGACCAACTATCATATTGATTTAAAGTTGAAGATAAGTACGCTCCTTCCCAATCTGCAAATTCATCTAGTAGAAGAAATAAAGCTTTTTTCAAAATTTAAAACTCCTTTTATTTTTAAATTAATAAACCTCATTGTTTTATTAAAGCTAAGCATTCGACCTCTCAACAGTCCCTAAAATTATCGAATCATCGGCCTAATAGCTCACGTTACACTGCCATTCGTCATATTCATAGGTACATCATTTAAAAGCATTAATACAAGATTCCCAATAAAAATCAAAATACAATTTACAAATAAAATTTATAAGTTAGACATAAATTGCTCCTTTTTTAAAGCAACAACTATTTAAACCAATTAAGACTAATGATGAATAGTGTTATAAATATAGAAATGTATAGAATACTAATAATTGCTTTTGTTAATCTGTGTTTTTTTATATCTGTATTTATTTTTTTGATTGTTTTTCCGTTCATGTAATCTAAAATTTGCTTATAAGTGAATAATTTATGTTTCTTTTTTTATTTGTCTAATTTAACTGCGCTATAAATTGAAATAGTGACTAATAAGATAACAATGATATAGCCAGAAATTCCGAAATAGTGAAGTGAATGACCTACTGAAATCGCAGTTAAAACACTAGCTATTACCATAATCCAAGTCCAACTGTTGAAACATTTATTATTTAGTTTTTTTCCATAATTCCTACATCTCCCTTAACTAAATTGTCTAAAGAAGTATTAAAAATTTGACTAAGTAAAATTAAACTGTTTAAGTCGGGAATATTTTTACCTCTTTCCCAATTAGAGATTGTATGTCTTGTTACATGTACCTTTTCTGCTAGATTTTCTTGTGATAATTTCTGTTTTTTTTCTGTATTTTTTTATTTGTTTACTAAGCTCCATATTTATTACTTCCTTGCTTTTAATTTAGTTAATTAGATCAAAAATGGCTATACAAAACTTTTCACTTTAACAAATTTTAGTGCGAAAAGTCTTTTACATAACTGAAAATTCACCATTATTCAGTTATTTGGGAAACTAAAGTTAGAAAGTAGCACTGGGGAGAATTTGAAACTCGTTTTCTTTTTTTGACACTATGGTGTACTTTTACTCTCGAGAATTATTTAAATTTTTCTTTAAAAATGTTGTGATTAGATATGTTTTGACGACGCATATTCAACGCATGTGTTTCTTCTAGTTCTGATTTAATCGATTGCATTAAATAACCTTGCATAGCTTCAACAGATTCATTTTTTTGTAACAACATAGCTTTAAAACGTTTTAAGACACTGACAATTTCAAACTCCAATTCTTCTAAACGATAATATGTATCATGTGCATTATTAAATGACTTTTTTCCTTTGAGTAAAACACTTTTTATAATACGGATATCTTTAATTTCAAAATTACTTAAATAACTTTTGATTTGCGAGGGTAATTCCTCAAGAAGTTGAAATTTTAAAGCGTCATTATTAAATTTGGTGTTTGGATGATATGAATGTATTTTGATAGAAGTATCATTCATATCATTCATATCATTATTGTTAGTATTTATATAATCAGTATTGTTTATATAAGTATCATTTGATTTTGATTTTCGAAATTCTTGTTTTTTGATTTTCAAAATACCGGATTTTTGATTTTTGCGAATCTGGTATTTTGATTTTCGAAATTCCAGATTCGTATTGTGTTTTGAAGATTTTTGGGGTTCTAATATATATATTTTATTTGGTTTATTTAAGCCTATTCTTTCTTGCTCTAAAAGATTAAAATTTTCCAACTCTCTTTTTATTTTAGTTACTTTTTGGGTTCCACAATTTAAAATTTCACATAATTCTTTAGTAGTAAATATTAAATATACATTCCCATTTTCATCAATCCAATTGTTTATTTTAGATAATTCAAATCGGTCCCTAAACATGCAATAAGCAATTTTTGCAGAGTCACTTAGTTTTCTGAAATAATTATCTTCAAATAAAAACTTATATAGTTTATAAAATCTTTCTTGGTCAAACTCTTGTATTGTAATTCTTTTAAAATTTGACATAATAAAAAACCTCTTTCCGAAATTTAGTGTGGTAAGAGGTAATAAAACGTTTTATATATAGACTTACATTTATTTAAAGATTTAGGCGCTTGCACTAAGATGTTATTCATTATATAATATTAAACAAACGCACTACAACGTTTTATTACCACCCTAACTATTACCAGTAGTTGGGGTTTTTTGATATGTTAAATACATTATAGCACTTTAAACAACGTTATAAAAGAAGAAAACGCATATAGATCAACGCTTTATAAAGGGTTGATAAACTGTTGATAAGCACTTTATAAAGTGATCAGGGCATTGATAAAGCATTGATGAACCTTTGATATAATAAATGTAAGGTATGGACTATCGCTTTGTGTTAAAAAGCATATACCTTTATAATGGTTTATAAAGGGTTGATAAACTTTTTATAAAGGGTTGATAATGTGAAAAGTGTAAA
>CAUYTW010000164.1 GCA_963575715.1 Gammaproteobacteria bacterium
TTATCGGTTGGCTTTCCTGGTAGTTGCCCTTCAATTCGGGCCCATTTTTCATCGCCTATCATAAATCGAATAATTTTTCAACCCCCTTTACTGTGAACACGCCCTAATGTTGCTCACAGTGATACTCAAACAATAATTATCCAACCTAATCCTACAGATGGCATAGATACATGGATCACTTCAGTTTATTATGGAGGTGGCTCTTTGGGTATATCTGGTAATGATATTATAAGAATTGGAGGATGGGGAGATTTATATTATGGTTTGCTTAAATTTAATTTAGATAATTTACCGCCTTTAGTGGATAAAGTCGAAATTCATTTATATCCAATGGTTCAGGGTGAACAATATACTTCAATGAGTCTTGATCGAGTTACAAGTAATTGGATAGAAGATAGCGTTACTTGGAATACCAAACCGTCTTATATTTATTTAAAAACTATTCCTGCACCTGTTACTGGAACATGGTATATTATTGATATTACTTCCATCTATCATAATTGGAAAAATGGAACATTTACTAATTATGGTATCCAATTGCGTCCTGATAATAATTAGAATAATTGGAGTATGTTTTATAGTTCTGATTATACAGTTGATACTAGTCTTCGTCCAAAATTGGTTTTAACGCTATCATCTAGTAGCTATGCATTAACGGTAAATAATACTGGCTCAGGAAGTGGTACCGTAACGAGTAATCCTGCTGGAATAACTTGTGGTGCTCAATGTAGTGAATGGTTCGATAATAGTACCTCAGTAACATTGACAGCAGCACCGGCTACTAATTCAGTGTTTAGCGGTTGGAGTGGCGATTGTTCCGGTACCGCTACTACTTGTACGGTTACCATGGATGCAGCTAAAAATGTAACCGCGACGTTTACTTCGCATACGTTAGTTGTAGCTAAAACTGGTAGCGGTAGCGGTACGGTAAAAAGTAATCCGGCGGGAATTAGCTGTGGTACCGATTGCAATGAAAGTTATCTACCGGGTACCGTAGTTACCTTGACCGCTACTGCTGCGGCTAATTCTATCTTTGCTGGTTGGACTGGTGATTGTTCTGGTAGCGCAACTACTTGTAACGTTACCATGGATGTAGCAAAGAGTGTCACGGCAAAATTTAATCTCAGAAGTTATAGTTTGACGGTAACTAAAAATGGTACGGGAATTGGCACGATAACCAGTAGTCCGAGCGGCATTAGTTGTGGTACGACTTGCAGTAAATCATATATTTATGGAACTCAAGTGACTTTAACAGCAAAACCAGCTACGGGATCAGTTTTTGCTGGTTGGGACGGTACTTGTTCGACAACAACAGCATTAACCTGCACCCTTACTGTATCGAGTACGAAAAAAGTAACGGCGATCTTTAATCCGATTAGACTTAAAGTAATTAAAGCAGGTAATGGTAGTGGCATGGTAACTAGCAATCCTAGTGGGATTAGTTGTGATCCTACTTGTACAAAAACTTACTCTATTGCTACTAAAGTTACGCTTACTGCCGCCGCTAATAGTGGTTCGACTTTTGCCGGGTGGAGTGGTAATTGCTCCGGTACCACATTGACCTGCACCATTACCGTTGCTAATGATTTGAATGTCACTGCTAATTTTAATCTTACAACTGCAAGCGAGGAATTTCCTAAAAATGGCAGTTGGCCCTCAGGTTGGACAACACCTACTACCTCTAATAACTCGTGGCTAGTTACCAATGAATGGGCGAGCGCTGGTAGCTTTAGCTTCCGTTCCGGTAAAATTTGGAATAATCAAAAATCTAAAACTCAAGTTAGTGGCAATTTTCAAGCTGGTAACGTGAGTTTTAAACTCCGCGTTTCTAGCGAAGCTAATTATGATTTATTGGTCTTTTACATCGACGGCGTTAAGAAAAGTTTTTGGAGTGGCGAAGTTAATAATTTAGCAGTCTCTTTCCCGATTACTGCCGGGAATCATACCTTAGTTTGGTCTTATGAAAAAGATGATTCCCTTGCTGTTGGTAGTGACGCCGCTTGGATTGATGAAGTCTCTCTTCCCCCTACTAATTAAATAGCTTTTTTAGTCTTTATTACTTATTTTGTAACAGCGCAGGTACCCTGGTAGTCATTCGGTCCGTAATAGAGAGATGAGCAAGTCGGGATTCAGGGAAAGTGTGTGGATAAGGTTCCAGTCTTGTTTTTTAGAGGTAGAGATAAGGGAGCGGATCGCAGAGAAATCGCGGGCACTGTGGTCGGCCCGAAAACCACCGGAGATTTTCTGACGGAGCTTCATCATCCGGGCCGACTGTTCGGCGAGGTTGTTGGAGAAGGGGACACGCGGGTCGGTAAGGAAAGGCAAGACGTCATCGCGTCGAGTACTCAGGCGGAGGAGAAGATTATGTCCGGGTCGGCGTCGCGGGCGGCCACGAGCGCCCGAACCGTTCAGTGGCGTCAGTGCTTCGTGATAGGCAAGACCTGCCGCCACAAGCACATCGTAACGGCGCTGGAAACGCTCGACGAGTCGTGGATTGAGGGACTCACCCCGAGCTTGGGCGAGATTCACCGCATGACACGCCCGACGTAAGAGCCTGCTCATAATCTTTTCAACAGCAGGTATAAAAAAGCCAAATCGACCA
>CAUYTW010000165.1 GCA_963575715.1 Gammaproteobacteria bacterium
CCCGCTTTCCTCCCTGCCCGGCTAAAGCCGGGGGCTTCTCGCGGGCATTTGGTGACCTTCTGTTGCTGACCGATTTATTCCGCTTCGCTACGCAATGGCTTAAGCGTCGGTGTCGCTTGCCATCCTTGGCTCGCTTCAGCGTTATCTGGAATGGAAAATTGACTGATGGCCGATAGTATCGTCTACGAACTCCCCCTCAACGAACGGGTACGCACTATTTTGCGTTTGGACTTCCTCGCCCGTCAGTTTGAGCATTTTTCCAAAGGAAATTCGGTTTGGGATAGCCGTGCTGCGGTCGAGTCGCTGCTCGATGCGACGGTTTTAGTGGAGCGTGCTGATTTGCGCAGCGAATTAATTAAGGAATTGGAACGTCAACTGGCGATTCTCGCACCGCTAGAACAGTCTCCGGGCGTCGATGTCGCCCGCCTACGCGAAATTCTCGATGAGTTCGATCTCGCACTGGATCGTCTCAAGGCCAGGAATGGCCCTGTTGCTCCCTGCTTGCGTACTGACCAATTATTAGTCGATGTCCAAAATCGTATTGGACTTCCAGGAGGAACCTGCGATTTCGATTTACCCTACTATCATGCCTGGCTTGAGCGAACACCGGATGCGCGCAAACAAGATCTGCTTCGCTGGGCTGAAGAATTGAAACCAGTATGGGACACCACTGAATTACTCCTGCACATCATTCGCGGTACCGGAATCGCCGAATCCAGGACGGGAGAGAAAGGTGTATTTCAAATCAATTTTTCCCCCGAACAATCCTGTCAGTTGGTGCGGGTTATTCTTCCCCTGGAGGTTAGCTATTACCCCGAGATGAGTGGTGACCGCCATCGAGTAACAATTCGCTTCATAGCTGCTCAACCAGAAGGGCGACCAATTCAGGTAAATGAAGATATCCCTTTTCGATTGATACGCTGCATTTTGTGATCAGCAATTAGGGAGTTACGTTTTAACGACGGTCGCAAAAATTGTCTCCTTTCCTCAAAAATGGCTTAAAGCCTAAAGGTATCTCGGAGACGCTGATGAAAAAGACCAAAAAATTCAAGACGACTTGAATTTTCCGAACCATTATCGATGTTTATGGGGTAGCTCAATGGATTCCTTGCCAATTTTTTTGAATATAAAGGGTAGGCCGTGTTTGTTGGTGGGGGGCGGTGCGGTCGCGGCGCGCAAAGTAGCACTACTCCTCGAATGTGGCGCGGAGATCAGGGTGGTAGCACCAACGTTGGGACAAGAGCTGCAAGTGTTATGGGAAAACAAAAAACTGACTTGGCGCGCGGGTTTTTTCACGGCGTCCGACCTGAACGAAGTGATGTTAGTCATCGCCGCTACGGATAATCCGGCAATCAACCATGAAGTATCGCTCCTGGCGAGGCAGCGCAATCTTCTGGTGAATGTCGTTGATGACCCAGCTATGTGTAGTTTTACCGTGCCATCCATCATTGACCGCTCTCCGTTGGTGGCGGCGGTATCCACGGGTGGAGTTTCGCCAGTTCTAGCACGATTGTTGCGAGCGCGCCTTGAAACCCTCATCCCGGCTACCTATGGACAACTGGCGACTCTGGCGGCGCGTTTCCGTGAACGCGTCAAGGAACACTTTCCTCATCCACCAGATCGTCGCCGTTTTTGGGAGAAAGTTCTGAGCGGACCCATCGCCGAGATGGTTTTCGCAGGTCAGGAACGAGCAGCATGGGCTGCCTTGGAGCAAGCACTGACAGATACCGACGGAATTTCTCCCAGTAATGGGGAAGTGTACTTGATAGGAGGCGGTCCGGGAGATCCGGATCTGCTCACTTTCCGCGCTTTGCGGCTGATGCAACAGGCTGACGTGGTAGTCCACGACCGGCTGGTTTCGGCGGGTGTGCTTAACCTGGTACGACGCGACGCCGAACGTATTTATGTGGGTAAGGAACGTGACCATCACACCGTCCCCCAGGAAGGCATCAATGAACTTTTGGTGCGTTTAGCTAGGGAAGGGAAGCGGGTTGTACGCCTCAAGGGCGGCGATCCTTTCATCTTTGGCCGCGGTGGCGAGGAAATCGAGACTCTCGCAGCGGAAGGAATCCCCTTTCAAGTGGTGCCAGGAATCACGGCTGCTTCGGGCTGCGCCGCTTACGCGGGGATTCCGCTCACCCATCGTGACTACTCACAGGCGTGTCTTTTCGTGACCGGCCATACCAAAGATGGGCGGATGGATCTGAATTGGGAATCCTTGGTCCAGCCTCAGCAAACGGTTGTGTTTTATATGGGTCTGACTGGTCTGCCTGTGATATGCGGAGAGTTGATTGCCCACGGCTTACCCCCGGATACTCCTGCTGCACTGATCGAACAAGGCACCACACCTCACCAACGTGTCCATATCGGAACTGTGGAGACCTTGCACGGACTGATGGAAGGGCAGTCAGTACAACCTCCAACATTGATTATCGTTGGCCATGTGGTAAAACTTCACGCGCAACTCGCCTGGTTTGAACCAAGCAGTCAAGAACTGCACGGCTAAAGGAGGGGGCTTGAGAAGTCAAATTCACAAGTTTGGACTTGACCAGCCTAAGTCGAAAGTATCGGACTACGTTTTTGGAGTCATGACAC
>CAUYTW010000166.1 GCA_963575715.1 Gammaproteobacteria bacterium
AGGACGACACCAACCTGGCGCCGGTGGCGATGACGTTGCCGGAATGCGGGCGTCCAATGAATCGCGAACCGTGCGGCAATGCGCAGGAGCCTGCCAGGGAAGGCAGGCGACTAAGCATTAGCGGCGGACTCCAAGAAGGGCAACCTTCAGTATTCATTTTCAGTACCGCTCTATATTAAGGGCGAGGTTTCTCGGAGACACTGAATGAACGACCGACTCATTATTTTTGATACCACACTGCGCGATGGCGAACAAAGCCCAGGCGCGTCCATGACCCGCGATGAAAAAGTACGTATCGCCAAGGCGCTCGAACGAATGCGTGTAGACGTAATCGAGGCAGGATTTCCCGCTGCCAGCCCAGGTGACTTCGAGGCCGTCAAGGCGGTCGCTGAGGCAGTCACTGACAGCACGGTATGCGGCTTGGCCCGTGCCCTGACGCAGGACATCAAACTTGCTGGCGAGGCATTGAAGAGCGAAAAAGTGAAAGCGCCGACGCGCATTCATATTTTTATCGCCACCTCGCCGATTCACATGGAGCGTAAACTCCGCATGACTGCGGATCAAGTGCTGGAACAAGCGGTTAAGGCGGTTCGCCACGCGCGGAATTACACCGATGACGTAGAGTTTTCGCCAGAAGACGCCGGGCGTTCCGAATTTGATTTTCTGTGTAGGATATTGGAAGCGGTGATCGCGGCGGGAGCGCGTACTTTAAATATTCCTGATACCGTTGGTTATAACCTCCCGAGTCAATTCGGTGACCTTATTCGACGCTTACGTGAGCGGATACCGAATTCCGATCAAGCGATATTCTCGGTTCATTGCCATAACGACCTTGGCCTAGCCGTGGCCAATAGTCTGGCGGCGATCCAAAATGGCGCGCGCCAGGTGGAATGCACTATTAACGGATTGGGCGAGCGCGCCGGAAATGCGGCTCTAGAAGAAGTGGTCATGGCGGTACACACGCGACGTGATCTTTTTACCTGCGATACGCGCCTGGATACTACCCAAATCATGTCGTGTTCACGGTTGGTCTCCAATATCACGGGCTTTCCGGTGCAGCCAAACAAGGCTATCGTCGGGGCTAACGCTTTCGCGCATGAGTCAGGCATTCACCAGGATGGCGTGCTTAAAAGCCGCGAGACCTATGAAATCATGCGTGCCGAGGATGTCGGCTGGAAAGCTAACCGGATGGTGATCGGCAAGCATTCCGGGCGCAATGCCTTTCGTACTCGCATGGAAGAGCTGGGGATTAATTTTGGTTCCGAGGAGGAATTGAGCCGGGTCTTTGGCTTGTTCAAAGATCTTGCCGACAAGAAACACGAAATCTATGACGAGGATCTCCAATCCTTAGTTACCGTTGAAGGCTTGGAACGAGAAAACGAACGAGTGCAGCTCGTCACGCTCAAAGTTTGTTCCGAAACGGGTGAAATTCCCGAAGCTAATGTAACGCTCACCATGGATGAAACCGAGCGTCAAGGTCGTGCTACCGGAAGCGGTCCAGTAGATGCCACTTTCAAAGCCATTGAGTGTATTGTCGAAACCAACGCCGAATTATTGCTATATTCGGTCAATGCGATTACGGGAGGCACTGATGCCCAGGGTGAAGTGACTGTGCGTCTGGAAAAGGGCGGTCGGATTGTCAATGGACAAGGCGCTGATACTGACATTATTACTGCCTCCGCCAAGGCGTATATCAATGCCATCAACAAGCTCTTGGCTCCTATGCAACGCGCTCATCCCCAGATGGATAATGTTTAGAAACAAGATCCCCCGCAGTGCTTTTTTATCGCGCGCGGGGTCCATAACGTCATGCTGCCGCCAATTTTTCCAATAATGCTTGATATCCGTATTGTTCTAGTGGGTACTAGCCATCCCGGTAACATTGGCGCAGCGGCGCGCGCTATGAAAACGATGGGTCTTACTCGCCTTATTCTCGTTTCTCCCCAAATATTTCCCAGTGCTGAAGCCACCGCGCGCGCCGCAGGGGCCGATGATATTCTCCATGCTGCCCAAGTCTGCGTGACCCTTGAGGAAGCTATCGCAGATTGTGGTTTAGTTATCGGCAGTAGTGCGCGTTCACGCCACCTCGCTTGGCCAACAATGGATGCGCGTGCGGCGGGAATGCTCGCGGTGACTCAGGCGACGCTTTCTCCCGTAGCCTTCGTTTTTGGGAACGAACGTACTGGTTTGACTAACAAAGAATTAGACCACTGTCAGCGCATGGCGCATATTCCGACTCGTCCTGACTATAGTTCGCTCAACCTGGCGGCGGCGGTGCAGGTAATAACCTACGAGGTACGCATGGCTACCTTGGCGCGTGAAGGGCACGCAAGCAACCAGGAGGAAACATCACGAATATCTGCCCCTGTTCTGGAAATGGAACGTTTCTATACCCATCTCGAACAAACCCTCTCTGAAATTGGCTTTCTGGACCCCGCACGTCCACGGCTGCTGATGCGACGGTTGCGTCGACTATTCAATCGCGCCCAGCCCGACACAGTCGAAGTTAATTTCCTTCGCGGTATCCTTTCTGCAATGCAGCGATTAAATAAAAGTTGACATAATTAATCAATTATTGATAAGCTACTATCCCTTCTCCTGAAAGGATTTTCCATGTTCGGGCGTTTGCGTGAAGACATCCGGTGTGTCTTTGACCGTGATCCAGCGGCCCGGAATGCCTTTGAAGTGTTTACGATTTATCCTGGCATCCACGCGGTGCTGTTTCACCGCCTGGATCATTGGTTGTGGCTAAGGGGCATGAAATGGTTGGCGCGTTGGCTTTCTACCTGTGCGCGTTGGTTCACGGGGATTGAAATTCATCCAGGAGCGAAAATTGGGCGGCGTTTTTTTATCGATCATGGAATGGGAGTCGTGATCGGAGAAACCGCTGAAATTGGAAACGATTGTACGCTTTACCATGGAGTAACCTTGGGTGGAACTTCCT
This sequence comes from Gammaproteobacteria bacterium, assembly GCA_963575715.1. Taxonomy (NCBI): domain Bacteria; kingdom Pseudomonadati; phylum Pseudomonadota; class Gammaproteobacteria; species Gammaproteobacteria bacterium. Next base: position 2,945 of record CAUYTW010000166.1, read on the forward strand.
GGCAAAAGGGAAAACGTCATCCAACCCTCGGTAATGATGTGGTGGTAGGCGCAGGCGCCAAGGTATTAGGACCAATCGTGGTGGGTAACGGGGCAAGAATCGGTTCAAATGCCGTGGTGGTTAAGGATGTCCCACCCGGCGTGACGGTGGTCGGCATCCCTGGGCGAGTGGTGAAACCAGCTAGTGCTGAAGTGGAACAACGTCGCGCTGCCATCGCCCACAAAATTGGCTTCGATGCCTATGGAACGAGTCAGGATATGCCGGATCCGGTAGCGGTTGCCATCAATTGCGTTCTAGATCATATTCATCTACTGGACAGTCGGATTGAGGCTGTTTGTGTCGAACTTCACGCTCGCGGCATCATGGACGACACCAAGTTGTCCCCATTAGCGGAGGATATTCGTATCCGCGAGCTTGATGACACTTTAGATGTCAAGACAAATGACCAAAAATCGGGCAAAATTTGTCGTAATTAATAAAATTTATTGAACGTTTTATTGTAATCAAAATAACTTAGGAGTGATGTGGTTGAAATATGTTTCACATTTTCAATAAATTAAAAAAATTCTTTAGTAGTTTTTTAACAAAATTAAACTGTTAAGTTTCAACGGCGTAATTCCTAACGACTATCTTGAATTTGGTTATTGCGTAATAATTGACTGATGTCATCGGATTCGTACACTAGCCTGACTTTTTTTCCGTATTAAGGATACTCTCATGAGACTTACCACCAAGGGCCGTTACGCAGTTACCGCCATGCTTGACCTAGCAATTCATTATAAGGAAGGTCCAATTACCTTGGCGGATATCTCCCAGCGCCAAGGCATTTCGCTGTCTTATTTAGAGCAGCTTTTCGCGCGACTACGCAAGCGAGGCTTGGTTGATAGCGCCCGCGGTCCAGGAGGAGGATACCGATTAAGTCGCCTGTCAACGGCAATCTCAGTGGGAGAAGTGATTACTGCGGTGGATGAAAAAGTCGATGCTACTCGATGTGGTGGTCATGGTAATTGTCAGGAAGATGACCGTTGCTTGACACACGAACTGTGGATGGATTTAAGTGATCAGATATTTCAGTTTCTGCAAAAAATTAGTTTGGGCGAATTGGTGAAGCGTCGCGAGGTTCAGGAGGTGTGTCTGCGTCAGGAAGGGAAAACGGTGCTGCCTGCTTGCCAACGTGTTAGTAAAGCCACGTCAATGAGTGAAGCATTCGACGAAATTGACTAATCCTCCGCAAAATTGATTTTACTTCACGAGAAATCCATAAAAAGTTTTACGGTTGCGTGGCGGAGCACGCTGAACATGAAATTACCAATTTATTTGGATTACGCGGCTACGACGCCGGTCGATCCGCGTGTAGCCGAAAAAATGATGAGACATCTGACTCAAGACGGGATATTCGGTAATCCCGCGTCCCGTTCTCATTCCTTTGGTTGGCGAGCCGAAGAGGCGGTCGAAACGGCGCGCTGTCAAGTGGCGGATTTGGTCCACTGTGATCCCAAGGAAATTGTTTGGACCTCAGGGGCCACCGAATCGAACAATTTGGCGATTAAAGGCGTGGCTCGTTTCTACCAGAAGAAGGGACGCCATATCGTTACTTGCAAGACCGAGCACAAGGCGGTACTCGATACCTGTCGATACCTAGAAGGAGATGGTTACGAGGTTACGTATTTGGAGCCGGAAGAGAACGGATTAATCGATCTCCGCAAGCTCGAAGCCGCCCTGCGCAAGGACACCATCCTGGTTTCGATCATGCATGTGAACAATGAAATTGGAGTGATTCAAGATATTGAATCTATTTCCGAAATAACCCGTGATCGCGGCATCCTGTTCCATGTGGACGCTGCCCAATCTCCTGGCAAGGTCAACATTGATCTGGATCGGATGAAAGTCGATCTTATGTCGCTTTCCGCGCACAAAACCTACGGCCCCAAGGGCATTGGCGCTCTTTACGCGCGCCGCAAGCCACGGGTTCGCATTGAAGCGCAGATCCATGGTGGTGGTCATGAACGTGGGATGCGTTCAGGAACGCTGCCCACTCACCAAATCGTGGGAATGGGGGAAGCCTATCGAATCGCTGGCGAGGAAATGACTGCGGAGGGGACACGAATTCGTCGGATGCGCGACCACCTGCTTACCGGTCTTCAGGATTTAGAGGAGATTCATATCAACGGCGATCTTGAACGGCGTGTTCCGCATAATCTGAACGTCAGCTTTTCTTTCGTGGAAGGTGAATCGCTGATGATGGCACTCAAGGACTTGGCGGTGTCTTCGGGATCGGCTTGCACCTCGGCAAGCCTGGAACCATCTTATGTGCTGCGGGCGCTTGGACTTAGAGATGAATTGGCTCATGGCTCTCTACGCATTTCCATTGGTCGTTTCACAACCGCCGAGGAAATTGATTACGTGCTGGTTAAAATTAAGGATGCGGTGCATAAATTAAGAGAGCTTTCTCCTTTGTGGGAAATGCATCAAGAGGGGATTGATGTTTCCAAAGTGCAATGGGCGACCCATTAATTAATTCAGTCATGACGTTAGGAGAGATTCCATGTCTTACAGCGCAAAGGTTATCGACCACTACGAAAATCCACGCAACGTAGGTTCCTTCAATAAATCCGATCAAAATGTAGGTACCGGTATGGTCGGCGCGCCCGCCTGCGGCGATGTGATGAAACTCCAAATTAAGGTCAACGATGCGGGAATTATCGAGGATGCTCGCTTCCGTACTTATGGGTGCGGGTCAGCGATTGCTTCCAGTTCATTGCTTACGGAATGGGTGAAGGGAAAAACCTTGCAAGAAGCCACTGAGATAAAAAATACCCAGATAGCTGAGGAATTGGCCCTTCCTCCCGTAAAGATCCACTGTTCGGTATTGGCCGAGGACGCGATCAAGGCCGCCATTGCCGATTATCATGCAAAGAATTTGTCAATTTAAAAGGAATAGGTAGATGCGTATCGCGGTTACTAGTCAAAACTTCAAGACTATCACTGGCCACGCCGGAAAAACCCGTCGTTTTCTTGTTTATGAAACAGACGAAACCGGAACTTACCGTGAAATTGATCGACTGGATTTGCCCAAGGAATTATCCGTCCATGAACATCACGGCGAAGATCATCCACTTTTTGCGCTCGGACTTCAGGCACTGATCACGCAAGGAGCTGGCAAGGGTTTTGTCCAACGCATGGCGCAACACGGCATCATCGTTCATGTAACCAGCGAATCTGATCCACTGATTGCGATGAATAAAATCTCGACTGGCCAACCGCTTGCCGTCGCGTTGCCGCATGAACACGAGCAAATCGGCATTACTATGACCGAAGCTGCCGCGATGCGAGTGAAAACTTTCCTCACTAAAAGAGGAAAAGGGGTAGGACTGCGTTTAGGGGTTCGTACCTCTGGATGTTCGGGGCTTGCTTATGTATTGGAATTTGTCGATGCGCCTCGGGAAGCTGATCAAATTTTCGAAGATCAGGGAGTCAAAATTTTTGTATATCCGAAAAGCATGGTTTATTTGGATGGTACTGAACTCGATTATGCCAAAGAAGGACTTACCGAAGGATTTAAGTTTAATAATCCTAATGTTAAAAATAGCTGTGGTTGTGGCGAAAGTTTTCATACCTAGCCCCAATTTTTGGCCGCGAAATGGAAAATCCCTTCACCCTATTTGGCTTCGCGCCGACCTTCGAGATCAACGAACAACAATTGGCATCCACTTTTCGTAATCTCCAGCGAGTGGTTCATCCCGACCGTTATGCGAATTCCTCGGATCAGGAACGGCGGTCGGCGGTGGAACGAGCAGCGGCGGTCAACGATGCTTACCAGCTTTTACGCAATCCCTTGCGCCGTGCCCGTTATTTACTTTCCTTGCGCGGCGTGGAAACTCAGGAAGAAGGCAACACCGTAATGGATTCAGAATTCTTAACAGAACAAATGGAATTGCGCGAACGTCTGGCCGAGGTTCATGAAGTCAACGATCCCGAAAATATTCTGATGGAGATGAAGGATACTCTACAGAAGCGTCGATCCATCTTGCTTATTGAATTAGCTGAATGCTTGCGTATTGATACCCAGGAATCTTTGATCAAGGCCGCTGAAATTGTGCGTCGATTACGTTTTTTCGACCGCCTTGTCGAGGAAACGACACTTTTGGAAGAACGCTATCTCGATTCGATGTTTTCATGAAATAATTCTCGTTGCTATTCTTAATTTATTCATTCAGAAGCCAAGGAATTCCGAGACTCCCATGGCATTTCTCCAAATTGCCGAGCCTGGTCAATCCACCGCTCCCCATCAGCATCGCCTCGCGGTCGGTATCGACCTCGGCACCACCAACTCCCTAGTAGCGACCGTGCGTAGCGGTACACCGGAAACGTTGCCCGATGAGGTTGGCTCTCATTTATTGCCCTCGGTAGTGCGTTATTTCGCCGACCGCGTTCCCTTGGTGGGTCGAATGGCGCGCGATGGTGCGAACGAGGATCCGCTAAGTACCATCGCTTCGATTAAACGCTTGATGGGACGCGGGCGTTGCGACGCGCGACGTACCGGAAATCGTTTGCCCTATGAATTCGCGGGTTGCGAGGAAGGCATGGCGATCCTCAAGACCGCCGCCGGTGATGTAAGTCCGGTATCGGTCTCCGCCGAGATTTTGAAAATTCTCAAGGAACGCGCCGAACGTGCCCTGGGAGGCGAATTAGTCGGTGTTGTTGTTACCGTTCCCGCCTATTTTGATGACGCCCAGCGTCAAGCGACCAAGGACGCCGCTTACCTTGCCGGACTTAAGGTGCTACGCCTCCTGAATGAACCCACTGCCGCCGCTGTGGCTTATGGCCTGGATCGCGGCTCCGAGGGCATTCACGCGATTTATGATCTGGGTGGCGGAACCTTCGATATCTCGATTCTCCATCTCCATCGTGGAGTTTTCGAGGTGATGGCGACCGGCGGTGACTCTGCGCTTGGCGGCGATGACATGGATCACGCCGTGACGGAATGGATTCTCACCGAGAGTGGTATTGGCAATGATGGCGACCATCGGCTAGTACGCAACATCATAGAAATGGCGCGAATCGCCAAGGAGTCGCTTACAACAGTTGATGCGGTGCCGTTACGTCTTGAACGCCTTGATGGCTCAATGTGGGAAAAAATCCTGACCCGTACTACTTTCGATGCGCTCATTGATCCACTCATCACTCGCACTCTTCAGGCTTGTCGTCATACCCTGCGTGACGCAGGCCTTACTCCCGCCGAAGTCCAAGACGTGGTCTTGGTTGGTGGCGCAACCCGGATCCCGCGAGTACGAGAACGCGTAGCGAAACTCTTTGGTCGCCCGCCGCTTTCCGATCTCGATCCGGATCGAGTGGTGGCGCTTGGTGCCGCGATTCAAGCCGATATTCTAGTGGGCAACAAGCCAGCCGACGAGATGCTGCTGCTGGACGTGATTCCGCTCTCGCTGGGAATCGAAACCATGGGCGGTCTGGTGGAAAAAGTCATCCCGCGTAATACTACCCTTCCCGTGGCGCGTGGCCAGGATTTCACTACTTTCAAGGATGGTCAAACCGCCATGGTTATCCATGTCCTTCAGGGGGAGCGCGAATTAGTGACTGATTGCCGTTCCCTGGCGCGTTTCGAATTGCGTGGCATTCCTCCTTTGGTGGCGGGAGCAGCGCGCGTCCGCGTCACTTTTCAGGTGGATGCCGACGGACTACTTGGAGTTTCTGCCCAGGAATTGTCCACTGGCGTGCGTAGCTCGGTGCAAGTGAAACCTTCCTATGGACTCACTGACGCTGAGGTTGAGCGGATGCTACGTGAATCCATGGATCATGCCCGCGAGGATGTTGATGCCCGCAACTTGCGTGAACAACAAGTTGAAGCGGATCGGGTGCTGGATAGCTTGGCGCGCGCCCTGGCGGTCGATGCTGATCTCCTCTCGGAAACCGAGCGTGCGGTCATTGATACGGTCGCCACCGAATTGGCCCAATTACGTAATGGTACCAATCACCGCGCCATTCACGCCGCCTTTGAGCACTTAGAACGAGTCAGTCAGGAATTCGCAGCGCGGCGGATGAATCGTGGTATTCAAAAGGCACTGACTGGCCATCGTCTAACTGAATTTAGCGAGGGTTGATCATGACTCGTTTGATTTTTTTACCTCATGCAGAAATTTGTCCAGAAGGCGCACTAGTCGAGGCTAATCCAGGAACTCCGATTATTGACGCTGCTGCCGTTGGAGGCGTGGAATTGGAACACGCCTGTGAGAAATCTTGCGCTTGCACAACTTGCCACGTCATCGTGCGCGAAGGTTTTGAGTCGTTGCCGCCAGCAGACGAGCAAGAAGAAGATCTATTGGATAAAGCCTGGGGCTTGGAGCCGGAATCGCGCTTGAGTTGTCAGGCTCGGATTGGTAACGAAGATTTGGTGATTGAAATTCCTCGTTATACCATTAATATGGTTGCGGAACATCGCCACTAATTAAAGGTCCACCATGAAATGGATTGATACTCGAGAGATTGCTATTGCCTTAAACGATAATTATCCAGACATTGATCCACGCCGTGTTCGTTTTACCGATCTTCACAATTGGGTAGTTGATTTGCCGGATTTTACCGACGACCACCAACGCGGTGGAGAAAAAGCCTTAGAGGCCATTCAAACGGCTTGGATTGATGAACTGGACTAACGATTAACAAATTTTTTTGCCTAACTCACAAAAAAAAAGCCTCGTGGGTATTAACCATGAGGCTTTTTTGTTACATTTCAATCCGCATCCGACCTCATCTGCGGAATGACAAAGCCATCGACAGATAGAGGTCGATGGATTGCCTCCCCGTAAACGAGGAAGTTACCAAAAAGATAACGATACTTACGTATCGTTGTCTAATTTAACTAATCACCCTGAAGGGGGTGGTCTCAAACCAGCAAGGAAATTTGATGAAAAAACTAATTACTTCCTCATGCTTTTTTCAAAGCTGCGATTAATCTTTTCCTGGGTTTCGTTGCAGCATTCCTGGGCGCTTCTAGCAGCATTCATGGCTGCATCCGCCTTACGGCTTGCTTCGTTAGCTGACTTAAGCGCCTGATTAGCCACACTGGTAGCTTCAGCAGTGGCTTTTTGATTATCTTCAATCATTTTTGTGGTTTCGGTATTGGCGCAACCAGCGGCCAAGCCAAGTACCGCAGCCAGGGTAGCAAATTTTATAGATGTCTTTAGCATTTTATTTCTCCATAGGAAGTTGATAAAAAATATTAAATCGTTCATCCCCTTGATGGGGATTTAACCAGGGGCATGTATCCCACGGTTCTGATTCGTCCGATATATTACATCTTTAATTTCCATAATAATACCCACCCATCAATTTCAATAAATGAAAATAGTCAGGGGGACGGATTCAAAGATGATTTAATAAACAATAGCTTTTACAGTACTTTAGCGAATAACAACCAGTGTTCCTACCTCTACCCATTGCGCAAGTTGTTCGATTTCATCGTTGGTCAGGGCAACGCAGCCTTTTGTCCAATCAAATTTTCGATGGATAGATGGGTCAGCCAAACCCAAACCATGGATACCAATATTACCTCCCAATGGAGTGTCTTGGGGTGGCACCCTGCCCTCCGATAAGGACGTGCGGAGGGCATAATAAGTATCGATATCGATCAAGTGGCGTTGATAAGCTCGTTCCGTGTGCTCTTCATTAGGAAAGTTCAAGCCAAGGAAAATATTAAAAGTGCTCAAACGGTTTATCCACGCGACGCGAAATTCACCCGTGGGAGTCATGCCATCGCCACTTTGCCGCCCATTGGCGGCACCACGCCGCCCCAAGGCAATTCTCGGATAAAATCGTTCTAAATTCCGTCCTTGAAATACCGAAAGAGTATGGGCAGATGTATCCACCAGGATCCATCGATCTTCATTAGCCCGATTATTACCCGAAAATAATATGATAACAATAATGAGGATATTATAGAGAAATCTTGGAGACATGACGGGTTAGCTAACGCTCTAAAATTAAAATTCATGGTAATTATGTCATAATTTTAGGAAAATTTACGTTTTAAACTTACCAGCCGATTAAAAATTTTCAGCACGATTGCGGGATGAAAGTATTCAGATAACAATTTTACTTTATTAAAAACGGCACGATTGAGGAGTCGCCAGTTGAACCTAGAAAGCATTCGTAGCGCCTATCGGCGTCATTCATACTATTACGATACGATATTTGGTCCCATTCTTCACCCTGGACGTAAGCTCATCACACAGGCATTGCACCTGGATTCAGGAGAACGAGTGTTGGAAGTAGGAGTAGGCACGGGGCTATCATTACCCCTCTATCCATCCACAGTAAGAGTCTCTGGTATCGATATCTCCCGGGAGATGCTTGATATTGCTAGAAAAAGAGTGATTCAGGATCAACTTGACCATGTGGATGCGTTACTGGAGATGGATGCCGAAGCCCTTGACTTCCCTGACGCTAGTTTCGACAAGGTCATTGCCATGTACGTTGTATCAGTGGTGCCTAATCCAATTCGGGTAGTAGATGAAATGCGACGTGTTTGTAAACCGGACGGAGAGCTTTTTATCGTCAATCATTTTCACTCCCAGCGTCCGGTCATCCGCGAAATAGAGGATTTATTGGCCCCTTTGTCCAAACTCGCGGGTTTTCGTCCCGATATGGACTTGGATAAATTCCTTCATGATACCCGCCTTGATGTAATCGAAAAATTGCGTGCCAATCTATTAGGGTATTGGAAAATTTTGCGCTGCAAACAGCCTCCGATCTTGCGCCCGGTTGGACGCTAACCTAATCAAATTTTAATTTTATTAATATGCGGGCATGGATTCACGCCCGCGCCTTTGCTCTTTAATTACTTAATGGCAAGGCTCTGTTTGAGGATACGTGGAGTAACGAATATTAGGAGTTCATTCTTATCATGTTTATTTGAATTGCTCCGAAAGAGTGCTCCAACTATTGGTAAATCACCAAGAAAAGGAACGCGATTTATTGCCTTGGATTTGTTTTCCTCGTAGATACCACCTAAAACCAAAGTTTCACCATTATCTACTAAGACCTCAGTGCTAATTTTTTTAGTCTCTATTGAAGGAATACCATTTGTTTCAATGCCACGGGCATCTTTATTCACTTTAATCGTGAGAAGTATACGATCATCTGGAGTAATCTGGGGTTTTACATTTAAACTCAGCACCGCTTTCTTAAAAGCAACGTTGGTTGCTCCACTGGAGGATGCCTGTTGGTAAGGTATTTCAACGCCCTGTTCGATAATGGCTTCTTTTTGATTGGATGTAATAACACGCGGATTGGAAATAACCTCTGCGGTGCCTTCGGTTTGGAGGGCAGAAAGTTCCAGATCCAGCAGATAGCGCGAACCTAATAGAGCAAAAGCGATACTGCCTGTTTTTCCAGCAGTTGGCAGGCTGACATTTAATCGATCATCACTTGAGGGAAGAGCAACCGGATAGGATGAGCCGGTATTTTTTAAATTATCAATGGCACTGTTGGCCATGCCATCCGTACCCGAAAGATTACCGCTAACCGCACCGAAATTGCTGCCACGTTGTGCTATTCCCGTTGCGCCAAATTTTACTCCCAATTCTTTCGCAAAATTATCACTGGCGGAAATAATCCTTGATTCAATAAGGACTTGCTTGATTGGCACATCCAAAGTGGTAATGAGCTGACGAATTTCAGAGAGATTGTCAGCGGTGTCTTGGACGAGGAGAGCATTGGTGCGTTCGTCCACTGCGACGTTGCCACGAGCAGACAAGAGCGAATTTTCTTTTGCCTTAAGAAGCGATTGGATTTCCGATGCCTTCGCGTAATTAACCTGCATGATTTCGGAATGCAGTGGCGCTAGCTCCTTTACCGCTTTCTGTGCTTCCAATTCTTGTTTTTCACGCGCGGTGAGTTCCTCGTTACGCGCAATCATAATTACATTGTTGGTGCGGCGCATTCCCAGTCCCTTGCTTTTGAGGATGATATCCAATGCCTGATCCCAAGGGACATTGGTTAAACGTAAGGTGAGGGTACCCTGAACTGTGTCGCTGGTAACAATATTGAGCTGGGTAAAATCGGCGATAAGTTGGAGTACCGCGCGCACATCAATATTTTGAAAATTAAGTGATAACCGTTCCCCGCTAAAACCAACCCGCTCTTTTTTTACGATTTCCTGTTGCTCCTTAGTAAGGGGGCGGATTTCCACCGTGAAGATTCGATCGGATTGGTAGGCAAGGTGTTCAAAATTTTCTCCATTCTGGATCACCATGCGTACATTATTGTCCTTGGGAACGGTATCAATGGTATGGACCGGGGTTGCGAAATCGGTGACATCTAACCTGCGCCTTAACGCGGACGGTATTTGCGCTCCCTGGAAACTCACAATTACATCATTGCCTTGTTGACGCACATCCACACCAATCGCGGTAGTGGATAGCGTGACGATGATCCGTCCTTCTCCATTGTTACCCCGCCGGAAGTCAATGTCCTCAATGATTCGTCCTGCCGCTGCTGCGGGCTTCGGAGCGAAAATTTCATTGGCGGAACTCAGTGATGAGACGTGGGCATCCGTTGGTAACGAAGAGGTCGATTCAAGCTTGTTCAATGTGATGAGGACGCGATTACCATCCTGTTTAATCTCGTGGGGAGCAAGGCTGGTCAGGTTAACGACTACCCTGGTGCGACCACTCGCTTCCACAGCCGTGATGCTTTGGACCACACCCACACCGATTTTCTGAAATCGACTCGTTAATCCGAGATGAGTATCAGGCAGATCGATGGCAATCCGTGCGGGATTATCTGTGGTAAAACTTTCTGGTTTTGGGACAGAACTGGATAAAACCAGAGTAATCTCGGCTTGATTTCCGGCAAGAGCTGAAAAACTAATATCTTGCAGGAGCCGTTCATCGGCGCTGGCGTCAGCAGTCAGGTATAACCCAAAAACGAGGCCGAGCAAGTGTACTAAAAAGCGGTATTTTCCCGTGCCTGTTCTTGATTGTTTACGCCATCCATTAAGTTTTTGCATAATTGTACTAAACATAGTATGCCTTTTACGATTTATATAAAGATAGCAAAAAAATACCGCAATCTCAAAGAGTTGTAGGGATTAATCGCTACCTGTGGAATTCGAGAGTTTGATTTTGAAAGCCGGCAAGCCGAGAATCGGACAAAACTTGTGGATCCTCTTGGCCAAGGTTGTAAAGGCTTTTTACACTGAACGCACCGACCGTTTCCGGTCTGTTGACGAACAACGACTAAATAGGGGACTTGAGGAGCATCCCGGGGTATCACCTGACCAAGGTAGTGGAGTAAAACCATCCTGAACACCATCCTTCAAAATGTCATAACCTCCACTGAGGTTAATCAACCCGTTACCCTGCCCTGACACCGTATTTCACCAAAGTCTCCGAGAGAGCCACCTTGACTTTAGCCATGGGGAGGAAAGGAGACGATTTTGCAACTGTCTGTTAAAAAATCGGTCTTTCCCGGCTGTCTGCCTGTAAGGGTAAATCGGCTTGCGCCGGTTATGTTTGCCTCGGCAAAGATTGATGCGTTTTTTACACCGCACACTTTCGTTGCATCCGCAACTGCATGATGTACAACGACAGAGCTACAGACTGGCACGCATCGGTAGGTGTCATGACGCAAAAATCGTAGATCGTCTATTTGCATAGATTTTCTTAGCCTGGTCATGATTGGTCTTTACAAGCCCCGGCTTTAGCTGTGGGGTTCATGGATAGATAGCAACTTGGGTTACTTATTGTGACAAGGCTAACGCCGCTTCGCGCTTCCGCCAACTATCTCCGATATCACGAACGATTTCAGTAAGCGTAATGCTATCTTCATTGATCTGGTTAATGTTACCGTGGTTTTTTCCCATGTAATTTCCTACTTGAACTCGATGCACGGTGCCATCTGGGCCTCGAACCAAGCCCCAACGTTCGCCTTGGCGCTCCAAGGTGCCGACCATGCGCAGGCTGTCCAGTGCATAATTCTCCAAAATTTCCCGGTTGCGATTGAAATCAGGTTGAATGTTGGAGGTAGATTTAGCGGTGGGTTCCTGCTCTCGCTGAGATTCGGGTTCGATAATAGATTCAAAAGGATCCCGTAACCCGGTAGAACCATAGGAAAAAGTTTCGTAAGGCCGAATTTCTGGCAAAGGATCGACATGAGAGGGCGGACGTTTTTTTACCTCGGTGATGAATGCCTGTAATTCGCTCATATCATCTCCCGCGCAGCCAGCCAAGACGAGGACCAGGAAAAAAAAGACCACGCTAAACAGATATCGCAGAAGCAAGGATTGGCACCGTGGCACAAAAAGAGGGCACGGACAGCTATTCACTTTTTAGTCTCTTCGTTGGAATAATGATAAATCTTTGCCACAGCATCCATTCGTAACCTCGCGGTTTTTTCTGTGTTACTGATTACATTTAGGGAAACATCATGAAGTGTCACGATTCTCGGCAGGGCGGCCACGCCACTTACGAATTGTCCAAATTGGTGATAGGTTCCAGTAACAACTATTTGTATTGGTTGATTCCGAAAATCCTGAGAAACCTGAACTCCGGGTTTGAATAATTCAAATTGGAGACCAGCGGCAATTCCTGTTTGAGAAATATCCACCAGGAGTGCGTCTACTTCTGCTTTGCTTGGTAGCTGCTTTAACATGATATTGAAAGATTCTTCCAGGTCGGCCATTTGTTGTTTAAGAATATCAAGACTGGCAGCCTTTTTTTGGTTATCCACAAATTCTTTACGTTTTGTTTCTTCTTGAACTTGGGCTTCATCCCAATCATTAATTCGGTATTGCGTGTCGAACCAATAGCCCGCACCCAGAATTACGATACAGGTGATGACAATCATGCCAATCTTCGCGGCGAATGGCCAAGAACCTATATTGTTGAAATCAAGATTATTGATGTCCGCGAGATTCACTTAGTGCCTCCCTCGGTTTTTTCTGGGGTTTTCGGTTTTGTTGGGAGTTTTGGCGCGACTGAATTTTTTTGTGAATTATTTTTATCATCAGTCAGGTTGCGTTGCTTGGCTTTAAGAGTAAACTTGCTAATCCGTTCATTGCCAGTTTGCGTACTCTGAATTACATCCAGCATGGGATCGGTTACCCACTTCGAATCAGTAATATTGCGCATTAAGGTTGAAACTAAAGTATTGGATTGCGCACCTCCATCAAAGTTAAGTGAACTACCTTTTTGTACAATGCTAGTCAGGTATACGCCCTCTGGAAGTAATCTGGGAATTTCATCAAACAGATGGACAATTTCCGGACGGCTGGCCTGAAGACGTTGAATAATATCCATGCGTGCTCGCAGGCTGGAAAGTTTCTTTTGGAGATTTTCTACTTCAGTTATTTTTTCCTTAATTTTTTTAATTTCTTTATCCAAAAGTGCATTTTTTTCTTTCTGAAATGAAATTCTCTCTTCAATATAATAATCAGAATAACCGAGTGCTCCAGCCGTGATAAATACGGAAAAAACCAAGCCGACGATAAATTCTTTTTGACGTTCCTTGCGTTTTTCCTCGCGCCAGGGTAGAAGATTAATTTGCGGCATGTTAATCGAAGCTCCGTAATGTCAATCCACAGGCGATCATCAGGGATGATGCGTCGCTAAACAAAGCCTGGGCATTCACCCGCGATGCCAAGGACATATTGGCAAAGGGATTAGCGATGACGGTGGGTGCTCCGGTTCTTGCCTCGATAATTTGAGCCGCGTCTGGAATAGAAACCGTGCCTCCCGATAGCAAAATAATATCCACTTTGTCATATTGAGTGGAAGAAAAGAAAAATTGCAAGGATCGGCTAACCTGTTGGGCCATTTCTTCTCTGAATGGCGACAATACCGCTGGTCCATAATCATCGGGCAGCCCACCTTTACGCTTGGCTTCTCCCGCTTCCTCATAGGACACCCCATAGTGACGCTGAATTCTTTCGGTGAGCTGCCTGCCGCCGAACACTTGTTCACGATTGTAAATAATGTGTTGGTCATATAACACATTAAGAGTTGTCATCGTGGCACCTACGTCGATCATTGCCACAGTTTTGTGGTTACCCTCGTCCGGGACTTGATCAACGACGAGGCTGAAAGCTTTCTCCATGGCATACGCCTCAATGTCGACGACCCTGGCAGTCAGTCCGCCTTGCTCAATGGCATTTACGCGCAGATCAATATTTTCCCGGCGGGAAGCCACTAGCAACACATCCACCATTTCCGGATTTTTTAAGGAAGGTTTTAAACGCTGAAAATCCAAATAGACCTCTTCCAGAGGAAAAGGGATGTATTGATCGGCTTCAACCTGGATTTGTGCTTCCATCTCATCTTCAGAGAGATTAGCAGACAGGGAGATCGTCTTGGTAATCACCGCCGATCCAGAGACCGCGACCGATGCCAGCTTAGTTCGTGTACCGGAACGTTTCACAGCTTTTTTAATGGCTTCACCCACCGCTTCCACATCAACGATGTTACGTTCCGAAATGGCGTTGGACGGAAGCGGTACCGCAGCGTAGCTTTCCACTCGGTAGCCACTATCCGGGCGACTTAATTCGATGAGTTTGATTACACTAGAGCTGATATCAATACCAACGAATGGTACCCATCGTTTTTTGAACGGCCACATAATAATCCCGATATTTTTGCTGCTGCATCTAAATTTCGTGACACTCGACTTCACTTCTAAACACCTGCTGAAAGGGGGGAAGGAAGCGAATAGTTCACGAAATGCCCACGAGAGAGCCGCCCCGGCTTTAGCCGTAGGGAAAGAAAACGAGCGGATTTAATGTGCCGGTCTTTCCCGGCTGTCAGACAGACTTTCTAAGCCTGGTCATAAACTGGACTTTACAAGCCTTCGGCTTTAGCCGTGGAGTTCATGACGTGAACTTGGTTTAATATGTTAATCAAATTGTTGTGTGGAATTGTTCGCTGAGTGCGTGGAAAATTGTGAGATCCACTATAGACTGAGCGCCTCTAAAAAACAAACGGCTTGCTGCCTCATCATGACTTCGTTATTGCGTATATTCGACTTCCTTCTATCGGCACTTTGTCTGCTGCTGTCGGTAATTTTGACGCTGACCCTGATGACGATGGTGGCGATAGTGTTAATTTACACCCATGTGGCGCGGGATCTTCCCGACCCTAAAACTTTACGTGAAGTACGCTTGCAGGTGCCATTGCGGATCTATAGCGCCGATGATCGCCTCATGGCGGAAATTGGGGAAAAACGACGCATTCCCCTACGGCTCGATCAAATCCCCAAAAAATTAATCAAAATCGTGTTAGCGGTTGAAGATGAACGTTTTTTCGAGCATCCTGGAGTTGACTGGCAGGGTTTAACCCGGGCGGCGTTGAGTTTGGTACGTACTGGTGAAAAGGCGCAGGGAGGCAGCACCATCACCATGCAGGTGGCACGTAACTTTTATCTCTCCCCGGAGAAGAGCTATCGACGCAAACTCAAGGAGATACTTCTCGCGCTAGGGATTGAACGCATTCTCACCAAGGAAGAAATTCTTGAACTTTATCTCAACAAAATTTACTTCGGTAATCGCGCCTACGGCGTAGGCGCAGCTGCCTGGACTTATTATGGACTACCCGTGGGCGAACTCAGCATCGCTCAAATGGCGACGATTGCGGGATTACCCAAGGCCCCTTCCCGAGATAATCCCATCGCTAACATCAATCGTTCTATGGCGCGTCGCGCCTATGTCCTCAACCGGTTGCTGGCCATGGGTGAGATTGACGCAACGACCTATCAAACAGCCATGGAGTCACCGGAAACCGCGCGACTTCATGGGCCGGAGGTGGAAGTAAACGCACCCTATCTGGTCGAGATGGTTCGCTCCGATTTGGTAGCGGCCTATGGCGAGGATGCTTACACCGCAGGCTTGCGCGTCCATACCACTCTTGATCCAACGCGCCAGCAAGCCGCAGACGCCGCCCTGCGGGCAGGTCTACTGGATTACGAGGAACGTCACGGCTATCGAGGCCCAGAGGGTTATTTGAAAATCACCTTGCCAGCACGCCAGATCGACGCCAACCTCGCTCACTATCCACTTCTGGCCCAATTGCCGATCGGGCAAGTAGTCGCGGTGGAAGGTCGAACAGCGCGTGTCCAGGTACCCGGTCATGGCATCGTTACCTTGAATTGGGAGGGTCTTTCTTGGGCGCGGCGGCGTTTATCCGATGGACGGCGCAGTGCGCTACCCCGTCAGGCGGCGGACATCGTAAAACCCGGCGATGTAATTCGCGTGCATTCCGACGCAGAGGGAAAATGGCGCTTGGCGCAACGCCCTGAAGTAAGTGGGGCATTGGTTTCACTGAAGCCCATGGATGGCGCAATTGTGGCCTTGACAGGAGGCTATGATTTCGCACAAAGCAAATTCAATCGTGCCGTACAGGCCGAGCGCCAGCCCGGCTCAAGTTTTAAGCCTTTCATTTATTCTGCCGCTCTAGAGCGTGGCTATACCCTGGCCAGTGTTTTTAATGATTCTCCCATGGTCGTTGACTTGCCTGGAATTCATGATTGGCATCCAGAAAATTATGGTGGTAAATACCGTGGTCCGACGCGACTCCGCGAAGCACTCATTCATTCACTCAATTTGGTCTCAATCCGGTTGCTTCAGGCGATTGGTATCGATTACGCCATCGATTACGTGGGCCGCTTTGGTTTCCCGCGAGAACGCATGCCGCGCAATCTGACCTTGGCGCTCGGTACTTTGGTGGCCTCTCCCCTGGAAATGGCCAGCGCCTACGCAATATTTGCCAACGGTGGTTATCGTGTAAATCCTTATTTCATTAAACGCATCGTAGATGACAATGGCACTGTGCTAGTCCGAGCTGAACCGCCGACCGTTTGTCCAATTTGCCCAGAGGTAGTGGAATCGGAAACCACGGAAGAAAATCGTCAGATGGTGCGGGGACCGGAAGGTCTTCCGGTTGCGCCACGGGTCGTGGACGCGCGTAATGTCTATCTGATCAATTCGATGTTGCGGGACGTGGCACGCCGGGGAACGGCAGCGCGGGCCAGGAGTCTGGGACGCTCCGACCTGGCGGGTAAAACGGGCACCACCAACGCCGAGCGTGATACCTGGTTTTCAGGCTTTAATAGTGAATTATTAACCACAGTCTGGATCGGATACGACCAGATGGAATCTCTGGGTGCCGAAGAAACAGGAGGCAAGACCGCGCTCCCTATCTGGATGAATTACATGGCCGAAGCCCTGCGGGGCATTCCCGATGCAGCCATCAATGAACCAGCCGGGTTGGTAACGGTACGTATTAATAGCCGTACTGGTTATGCCGCCGCGAGTGGCGATCCCGGCAGCATTTTTGAAACTTTCTCCGTTGATCATATTCCAGCGCGCCGTCCAATTTTAGCTAAAATTAATTCTGATTCTGGTTCTAATGCCGATAACGAGCAAACTTCATCGGATATAGATACTTTTCATTCGCGTAAAGAGTCGGTTTCAACAATGCCGGAGCAATTATTCTAGGTCGGAATCATTAAAATACTCAGAAAACTCCTATAACGGCGTCAGCCATGGTCGATGACTTTATTCACGCACGAAAACAAGAAACACAAGTCCGTACCGCGCTCAGCCGGGCGCGCACCTCATTGGTTTTGGATAAACCATTTATCGGGGCATTGGTGTTACGCCTGCCGATGGTTGCGGCTGATCCTCGATGGTGTCGTACCACCGCCACCGATGCCAGAACCTTTTACTACAACCCTGACTATATCGCTGCGCTTACCTCAAGTCAGATCCAATTCGTACTTGCTCATGAGGCGCTCCACTGCGCGCTGCTGCATTTCGCGCGTCGTTTACACCGGAATCGACAACGCTGGGACCAGGCTTGCGACCAGGCAGTCAATCCCCTCCTGGTCCGTGATGGACTGCATCCCGCGCCGGGTTGGTTAGTGATGGAAAATTTTTTCGGTATGACGGCAGAGGAAATTTATCCCTACATAGAAGAAAATAATACCAATGAACTGATGGACAGCCATGTGTACGATAGTGATGATAGCCAGTCGCGTGGACAACCATTCAACGGAGAGATGCAGCAGGAGCAAGAAGATGCGGGGGAAAAAAAGCAGCACGCACGCCATGAGGAAACGACAGCAGCGCGACACGGAGCACCGCGCCCTCCCCCCCTTGGCGCCGCCGAGTGTGAGGCTTTAACCATCCAGTGGCGACAGCGCCTAGCGGGAGCTGTCGAACTCGCACATCAAGCAGGAAAATTGTCGGGAGACATGGCTCGGCTTGTCGAACATTTGCTGCAACCGCAACTTCCCTGGCGCATGTTGCTCGCACGTTATCTTTCCGCAACTGCCCGTGATGATTACAGCTTTCAGCGTCCCTCGCGCCGGGAAGGACCTTATATCTTGCCCAGCTTGCGGAGTGGTCAACTAAATTTGGTCGTGGCTCTGGATGTGAGCGGTTCGATTACGGATACCGAATTACGGGAATTCGTCTCTGAAATTAACGCCATTAAAGGGCAGGCACGGGCAAGAGTAACCCTTCATGCCTGTGATGAGCAATTAGCGAGTGACGGACCCTGGATTTTTGAACCCTGGGAGTCGTTATCACTACCATCTTCCTTGCAAGGAGGAGGAGGCACCAGTTTCCTGCCGATTTTTGATTGGCTTGCTCACTGCGATCACGCTCCCGATCTATTAGCCTATTTCACCGATGCCCAAGGCCCATTTCCGCCACGGGAACCTACTTATCCAGTGATCTGGCTAATTAAAGGAAAATCTGGTGTTCCGTGGGGAACAAGAATTCAACTTAATTAACATAAATCAATTTATTTATTTAAATAAATTAAATTAAAAATTAGAACATTTATTCGATTTCATTTATCAATATTCGTAATGATTCAATCATCCGCTGCCGTGAAACATCATCTTTGATAGTTTGGAACAATCGGATTCTTGCATTGCGATCGAGGAGGACAAAATTTTCACTGTGGCGTATTTCGATTACGGCTAGATCGGGAGAATGCGTGGATTCCTTATCTAATGGATGAATAAATTCGGATTTGAATCCTTGAATTACCAAAGATTTTATGTTCTCAAATTTTCCAGTCACGAAGCTCCAGCGAGAATCGGTTGCTTCAGTTTTTTTAGTATAATTCAATAAAACTTCGGGAGTGTCATATTCTGGGTCCACCGAAATCGATAAAAAAGCAACACGATCACCAAATTCCTTTGTCTGGCTGGTAAGTATTTTCATTTCCTGTAGAGTACAATTGGAATGACAGCGTGTAAAAATAAAATTTATGACATGAGGTTTTCCTTTCAAGTTGGCGAGTGTATAGGGAGAACCGTGCTGATCCATAAGCGTTATCTGCGCCAAAACATCGCTTGCCGCAACCTGAACCTGTTCGGGGATTTCTGTCATTGGAAGTTTGTCGTCCATATTAATCCAGACAACAAGAGCAGCAATGGATAGGACGATAAACGCAATAATTTTAATAATTTGTACTTTCATTAGTAAACAAGCGTATTAGTAGGAAAAATTCATCTGCAATTGAAAATTTTTAGTGTTCCAACATTTTTTCCAGATAATGAATATTGGTACCTCCGTGCTCAAAATTGATATCCGCTAAAATAATCTGATGAAGTGAGATATTAGTTTTAATACCTTCAACAACAATTTCTGCAAGTGCATTGCGCATCCGCGCGATTGCACGAGGGCGATCCTCGCCATGAGCGATTAATTTACCAATCAGTGAATCATAATAAGGAGGAACCCGATAGCCCGTATAAAGATGAGAATCCACTCGAATACCAGGGCCACCCGGTGCGTGGTACATTGTGACGATTCCTGGCGAAGGGATGAAACGCTGCGGATCTTCGGCGTTAATACGGCATTCGATGGCGTGGCCACGCCAAGTAATGTCCGATTGACGATAAGCAAGTGACTCACCAGCAGCAATACGAATCTGTTCACGCACGATATCGACTCCGGTGACCATTTCCGTAATTGGATGTTCCACCTGGACCCTAGTGTTCATTTCGATAAAGTAAAACTCTCCATCCTGATATAAAAATTCGAAGGTACCTGCGCCCCGGTATCCGATTTCTAAGCAAGCCTGAACACAACGATCTCCAATTTGATTACTTATCTCGCGGGTAATGCCCGGAGCGGGAGATTCTTCCACCACTTTCTGATGACGGCGTTGCATTGAGCAATCACGCTCCCCGAGGTGAATAGCATTGCCATGGGTATCGGAAAGCACTTGAAATTCCACATGACGTGGATTATCTAAGTAACGCTCCATGTAGACCATGGGATTACCGAAAGCATTGGCAGCCTCGGTTCGAGTCAGGGAAATAGCAGTGATGAGATTGGCCTCGCTATACACCACGCGCATTCCGCGACCACCACCACCACCAGCAGCCTTGATAATTAAGGGATAACCGATATCGTGGGCAATTTTAAGATTTTCTTCGTCGTTTTCACCCAAAGAACTATCGGAGCCTGGCACTGTGGGAACACCGGCGCGCTTCATAGCCAGAATTGCTTGAACTTTATCCCCCATCAAACGAATATTGTCAGGGCGCGGTCCAATAAAAATAAAACCGCTATGCTCGACACGTTCAGCAAAATCAGCATTTTCAGAAAGAAAACCATAGCCAGGATGGATGGCACTGGCATCGGTAACCTCAGCTGCGCTAATTACCGCAGGTACATTTAGATAACTCCCAGTAGCCATGGGAGGACCAATACATACCGATTCGTCGGCTAAACGTACATGCTTAAGGTCACGATCAGCCGTGGAATGAACGGCCACAGTACGAATATCCATCTCGTGGCACGCACGTAAAATGCGTAGGGCGATTTCGCCACGATTGGCAATAACAACTTTTTTTATCATCAGAGTCTCCGAAACCTCACCCTTGAGGGCGGGGACGAAAGGAGACGGTTTTGCAACCGTTGGTAAAATGCCGGTCTTTTCCGGCGGTCAGCCGGTAAGCAGCCCAAGTGACACACACCTTGCGGTGTGTGTTCTCATCGCCACTGTTGCAACGCAGCGTATTGCGACAAACCGTTGCGTAGTTATCCGTACCGGGTCTGCATTTGCCGCTTTCATTGCTTAGAGTTGCCTGTCTGCCGACAGGCAGGAGGAAACGCCCCAAGGTGAGTCTTTAATTACTGCATTGCAACGTCGCCCGATTGCTCGGACTTAGGCTGGTCAATCTCCGACTTGTTGCCACAAACCTCGCCCTTGAGGGCGGGGAGATTGATCGATGCGAAGAAGGCAAATAAAAGTTAATCAATGACCAAAATTGGCTGACCGTATTCAACAGGCTGCCCATTCTCAACAAGAATGGCTTTAATATTCCCGGCGTAGTCGGCATCAATCTGATTTAGCATCTTCATGGCCTCGATAATACACACGGTATCGCCGACATTAACTCTTTGACCTATTTCCACGAAAGCTTTTGATCCGGGAGATGGGGAGCGGTAAAAGGTACCTACCATGGGCGAGGTAAGAATATGCCCGGAAGGCAGGGAAGATTCGGAATTGATCGCTACAGTGGCTACTGATGGAATCGCTAATGGCGGTGCGGGCATTGTAGCAGGAGGGGTGCCAGGAACCATCGTGAGCGGAAGGGTAGAAGCCGTCGGATATCGGTTGATACGTACTGATTCCTCACCCTCATGGATCTCGATTTCGGAGATGCCAGATGCTTCCACCAGCTCAATGAGTTTTTTTATCTTTCTGATATCCATGGACTTTAAGTTGCTTATTCATATATCTTTGGCGTGGAAACCCCCTCGATCCCGAAGAGTGGAGGGGAGGAAACGCTGTCTTTGGTGTTAATCAAAGGTTAGCAAAACTAGATGCCGGTCTTTCCCAGCGGCCAGGCACTTACGCGGCCCTAGTAGTGTGGCTCCCCTCGCCAAAGTTGTAACGCAGCTTCGATTCTTGCGAACTTTGCAGCAGACCATTTCGTTCCATCCCAGGAATGTCTGCATCCGCTACTTTCAGAGCTACGAACTTACGAACTGAGGAAGCATTCGTAGATGAGTCTTGTACTTCGTTGCAACGTAGTCCAATGTTTTGGACTTAGGCTAGTCAAGCTGGGACTTATGAGTTTTACCTCACCAGAGCCTCGCTCCAGAATGGTCGAGAGGCTCTTGACTTTCAATGTGATCAAAAATGAGCGGATTGATTAAGATTTATTGGTAATGCGTTTTAGTGCGGCATCCAAAGCTAATTCATATCCATGAGCGCCTAATCCGCTGATGATTCCGACTGCAATATCGGAAAAATATGAATGTTGACGAAAGGGCTCACGCGCATGAATATTGGACAAATGAATCTCGATAAATGGAATCGCTACCGCCAGCAAGGCATCACGCAAGGCAACGCTGGTATGGGTATAGGCAGCAGGGTTAATAATAATAAAATCCACTCCATCCCGAGCTGCGGTATGAATACGATCTATCAGGGCATGTTCGGCGTTACCTTGGAAAGTCTCCAAATGACAACCCGCCACTTCAGCGAGTTGCTGAAGCCGCGCGTCAATGTCGTCAAGTGTCGTGTTACCGTATTTATCCGGTTCGCGGACACCAAGCAGATTCAAATTGGGACCATGTAAAACCAACAGGCGCGCCATCAATTCCCCTTCAAAGATCTACCCCTTCTAACTCAAGGAAAGATTGTGCCTAAGATCAAGGTTATTGTCCATCCTGTTTGCCGCTAACCGCAAGAAACATTGATTATCAGGTCACAACAAGGGACGAATAGTTTTTTCGGCAGCAGTGGCGGACAACTCACCAAGATGGGTAGACACTACCTTCCCGGAACGATCAATAATCACTGTATAAGGTAAACCACCGGCATGGTCACCATAACGAGTGGCCAATCCAATTCCAGTATCTTCCCCTACGAGATTGGGATAATCAATACGAACATCAGCCATGAAACGACGTACTTTCTCAGGTTCATCAATGGCGATGCCAACGACCATGAATCCCTTGTCATGGTAAGCGTGGTAAAGGTTTACAAACCCCGGGATCTCCTTGCGGCAAGGCGGACACCAGGTGGCCCAGAAATTGAGTAATACCACTTGGCCAACCCATTCATCGCTACTATGCGATTGTCCTTCTGCGTCGTTCATGGTGAAACCATTGCCTCGTGTTAAGATTGGGTAATCCGAGGCAGATGAAAAAAGTATTCCTTGGAGATAGTAAATGGAAGTTGTTCCTGCTCCGATACCAAGCACAGTCAGGATCAATAACATGATGATCCGTAGCAATTTTTTCATGCAACTTCCTGATAATTAACGCTTTCTATAATCCAATTTAAATAGTTTGGCAGCCCGTGCGCAATGTGAAGGGCTATGACTTCGGGGATGTGATAGGGATGGTGTTTGGTTAAACAATCCTCTAGCGCCTGATACACGGAAGCGTGAGTCTTGATTATCAATAGATGCTCCGCAGAAGTTTCTACATTTCCCGCCCAACGATAAACCGAAGTAATGCCAGGCAAGAGATTGACACAGGCGGCGAGGCGTTCCTCCACAATGGTATTAGCCAAGGTACGGGCGACCTCAGCATTCGGGCAGGTGCATAACACAACCAATAACTTATCGGTGCTCATCCAAATTCGGCGCGAAAACCCCTGGCTTTAGCCATGGTGAGAAAGCGCCACCTCCTGTTTTTTCTTGCTGAAGTTGCCGATCTTTCCCGGCCGTCAACCCTTTCGGGTCTGGTGACACACAACTTGCGGTGTGGCTTCCCTCGCCAATTCAATTAAAGTCCCCGGCTTTAACCGTGGGGTGATTTACGGCTGTCTTTATCAGTAAGCCATGCATTCACACTCTGTAAATCAGCCTCATCAAGTTGTCCCGCCGCATGGTTGAGACGCAAAGTATCCAGGACATATTCATAACGTGCCCGCGAGTAATCACGCTCCGCTGCAAAGAGAAGACGTTGGGTATTGAGTACATCAACGATGGTGCGCGTCCCCACGTTGTAACCCGCTTCTGTGGCCTGGAGGGCGCTCTGGTTGGAAACAACCGCCTGCTTTAGTGCCTTAACCCGTGAAATCTCCGTCACTACTCCGAGATAAGATTTTCTGGCGGAAAGTATCGTGGCCCGTTGGCTTTGCTCTAGCAGATCCAGCGTGCGGGCATAGTCTGATTCTGATTGACGTACCCGAGAATTAATTAGTCCGCCCTGGTAAAGAGGCATCGAAAGCTGCAATCCAATAACGGCGCTATCGGTATCGGTGGTGCCCGCAACACTACCCCCACTAATATTTTGAATCTTGACGCCACCTACTGCGTCAAGGCGCGGATAGTGACCAGAACGTTGCACCTCAATATATTTTTTTGCGCCTTCCACTTGAAAACGAGCAGCTTCCAAGGTCGGATTGCGTTTGACGGCGATCTCAGCCCAACGATCGGGATCGGCAGGATCAGGAGGAACCAGCGGCGTTTTTTCGCTCAAGGAAGCAAGATCGCCAGGATAGTTTCCCGTGATTTCACGTAGTGCTTCTTTAACATTGGCGACTTGATTCTCGGCGGCGAGTTCCTGAGCAACCGTAAGGTCATAACTCGCCTGGGCCTCGTGGACATCGGTAATTGCGATGAGACCCACCGCGAATCGCTGCTTACTTTGTTCAAGCTGGCGTCCGACCGCACGTTTTTCAGCGCGCACGGTTTCCAGCGCGTCAAGGGCAGCGAGAACATCGAAATAACGCTCCGCTACCCGTAACATCAACGCTTGATGGGCAGCGCCATATTCAGCCTCCACCTGGCTTACTTGAAAGTTCGATTTCTCCAGTACCAGCGCTGTTTCTCGATGGTAGATCGGTTGAGTAATGTTGAGCGCAGCACCATGATCGGAAAAATTTTTCGTTTGACCCGAGCTGGCTCCGCCTTGGCCTAGGGCCGCCGCATTTGCGTAACTGGTTTTTTGACGATTGAAATTCAGATCCGCGTTGGCACTAATCGTCGGTAAAAATCCCGACCTGGCCTGAAGCACTACCTCTTGAGTGGAATTCCGCATGGCAGCAGCCGCTGCTAACTGCGGATCATGCTCCAATGCGAGGCGATAGACTGTCATCAAATCCTCAGCCCTAGAAACAGCGGGCAGAGCCGAAAGCACAACAGCGAACAGAGCAAGAATCACTGCTAATCCTTAACTTGTTGATAAATCATGAGTATCAGTAGACGGGCATGGCAGGATCAACATCGCGTGCCCACGCGGCCACGCCTCCAGTCAGATTGATCACGTTGGTGAAGCCCATATGCTCCAGAAAATAGGCAACTTGATAACTCCGCACTCCGTGGTGGCAGATCACCACCGTTTCGCGGTTTTTGTCAAGGGTTTGGTAAGAGGTCGGAATTTGGCGCATTGGAAGAAGTTGTGCTCCCTCAAGACGGCATACCTGATATTCCCAAGGCTCGCGTACATCTAATAAAAACGGAGCCACACGAGCCTGGTTTAGATATTCCTTAAGCTGCATCGGCGAGAGGTGGCGCATGAATAATTCCAGTCTAATAATTCCGGTCTTTAAAATAAGAAACGCCGCTGGCCGGTCGCGTTCACCAACGGAGTAAGAATGGTTTCAAAAATGTCTTCCCTGGCATAGGCGTCTTCCCCAATTCGCGTCACCAAACATGCTTTCATTACCGGAGGCACACCAACCACGGCAAACATTCGTCCCCCGGGACGCAGGCTGCGTGAGAACGTGTCAGGTAGTTCAGGCATGGAGCCGGTAAGGACAATCACATCATAAGGCGCATGACGATCCCAGCCTGCAGCGGCGTCCCCTTGCTCCAGAGTCACATTAGTGATTCCTAGAGAAGTCAGGCGTTCGTATGCGCTAGTCACAAAATCGTCATAAATATCGACGCTATAAACATGTTTGGCAAGGCTAGCCAATAGCGCAGTGACAAAACCGCTGCCAGTACCCACTTCCAAGACTATATCTGTAGGACGCAACGCCAAAGTCTGAAGCATGCGTCCCTCGACGACGGGAAACATGGTTGCCTGACCATGACCAATAGGAATCTCAATGGCGGCAAAAGCGAAGTTACGGTAAATTGGTGGTACAAACTTTTCCCTAGGAATGTTTCCTAGTACATCCAACACCTGGGAGTCAAGGACATCCCAAGGCTGTATTTGTTGTTTCACCATGTTGAAACGAGCATGATCCAAATTAATATTAGGCATTGCCGATGTCTCCAGAGGGTAGGGGTGTTGGAGTCCGCCGCTAATGCTTAGTCGCCTATCTTCCCTGTTAGGCTCCAACGCATTGCAGCACGGTTCGCGCTTCAGGCGCTGGGTTGGTGCCGTCCGCCACGCGCATGACTTTCGGGCCTGCTGCCCGTAGCGATCATCTATTTTTTCAGGTCTTCTTGACAAAACTGCATACCCTAGACCCAAAAGTAATGGTAGCGCGAAGCCATCCAAATCGCAAAGCACCAACGGAGCGTACAATCAACATCTGCCGCCGACTGCCAGCTCCGCTGCACTACGCAATGGCTTGAATCGTTGGGGTTGCGTGTCATCCATGGCTCGATTCACTGTGGGAAAAATCTGAAACAGGTTTTTCTATTATCAAAAAACAGTCAAGCAGGATTTTAGTCATGCGTTTTCCGTTCAGTTATCCATGCTGCATATTTTTATTGAGTTTATTTTGTATCCCACTGACCGCCGGCAGCGCGCAAAACATCCAAAGTCTTGATTCTATAACCACCGCTGTAACTGCATTCCTCAGTACGTTGCGAGGCGAAAGTAAATCACCCCCCGTCATCAGCGTGGACTCACTGGATCCACGATTACGTCTTTCCATGTGTGATACCCCACTAGAGGTATCACTAGCACCCGGTGCCCGTTCAACTGGCAGAATGGTGGTCATGGTGCGTTGTTCCTCGCCCCGTCCATGGTCGGTATATGTTCCCGCAAAAATAGCGATGCCGGTGTTCGTCGTTGTCGCAGCTCGTCCCTTACTTAGAGATCAAGTAATAACCCCCGCTGATATTGCCGTTGAACAACGAGATTCCAGTGATCTTCCAGCGGGTTATTTGACGGATCCTAACCAAATCCTCGGCAAGTCACTCACCCGTCCGGCAGCAGCGGGATCGATTTTAATTCCGGGTCAGACCCGTAATCCGATAGTGATACGCCGAGGAGAGCGAGTTACTCTCTTGATACAGAGCACGGGACTGACAGTACGCAGCATGGGTGTGGCACTCGCAGATGCCGGTGCCGGGGATCGGATCTCAGTGCGCAATGAAAGCTCACGGCGGATAGTCGAAGGTATCGTGGAAAAAGCCGGCGTGGTAGTCATGGAGTGGTGATGAGCTTTATGTCTTTAAGACATTAGATTCCTAAAGATTTTCTCACCACTGCCGCTATTATCGACATAACTTTGGAGAAACTTTCATGACCATTGAGATCGCCAGCCCCCAAGCGGTAACAAAAAACGTCCCAATAAACAAAATCGCCACTCATAATCAAGGGGATCAACGTGATATCCAACGGGTTAATCAACAATCATCGGTTGCCGCTGCCCATGACGACCGCGTGATCCTGACAGCGGCGGCTGAACGTCTCCGCCAGGCAGAGGATAGTAGTGTGAAACAGCCTGTTGTTGATACTAAACGTGTGGAAAATATCCGAGAGCAAATTAATAATGGGACTTACCGCGTCAATGCTTCTCGTGTTGCGGACAAACTCTTTAACTTTGAATCTTCTCTAAATGGTGCCTCTCGGAAACATTGAGAAACAAAAATGGCTTTAGCTACTACTATTAAATAACAGGAGGGCGGCGCTTCCTCACCATGGCAGAAGCCAAGGTTTTCCGCGCCGTACATGCTGGATGAATCAGCCGTTGAACATGGATTTATTTCCTGGATTAGTTGAGCAATTATCTGCGCAAACAAGTATTGCGGAAGAACTTTTATCACTTTTGGAACAAGAGCCGACCGTGTTGGCGAGTCGTGATCATCACGACATTGTTGATCTATCTCGTCATAAACAATATCTCGCCGAAAAATTAGCGGAAGAAGAAAATAAACGGTGCCATTATTTAGAAACAGCAGGATTGCCAACGGATTTGTTGTTATTGGAAACCGCACTCAGGGAAGCTGGTGCCGAAACAGCAGCCACTGCTTGTCAAAATCTCAAGCAGTCGGCCGCCGCATGCGCCGAGCATAATCGCAATAATGGAATCTTGGTGGAAAATAGATTGCGTCACGTAGCGCGGGCATTGGAAATCGTGACAGGACAAAGCAGTGAAACAACTGAAATTACCTACGGCGCGCAGTCTAAACGGCTAGGGCGAGGCAACGGGCGTTCATGGGCAAAAGTGTGAAAATTCAGGATTAAATCAAATTAAATTAAGAATCTCACGAATTTATTCGTGGGATTCTTAATCTACGCCAAAATTTCGCCCACGTCCAATCAATGAATAGGTTCACCACTGGCATTTAATGCGTGGATATTCCGCTGTACGAAGTCCTGCCCAAAAACTCCACCGAGAACCGCGCTCAACAGTACCAACGGAAGGGAAAGTCCAGCACCGCTTTCCATTGCCTCTGCGAAACCCGCCCCTTCATACATCATGGTGCTACTGGAAATCAATCCAACCGTTCCACTGGCCAGTACCACGCCGAGCACCCCTGCGCCTAACATGGCCAGGTTTTTGTTGAAATTTTCGGACAAACCCCGGGTGTTTTGTGGTTCGGCACCCAGCGCCGGTATGCTTAAACTCAGCATCAATACTGTAGACATAAATAATTTACGCATAATAACCTCCTAAATTATGGCTTAAAAATTTTATAAATTTTTGGCGTGGAAACACTCGATCCTGAAGGGTCGAAGGATTCTTAATCTAACCATAGCACCCTCCGACGCAGCGGACAATTACATATTTTCTAAACCACCCCATGGCTAAAGCCAGGGGGTTTCAAGGATGAACCCATCTTATTCGT
Source organism: Gammaproteobacteria bacterium (assembly GCA_963575715.1). Lineage (NCBI taxonomy): Bacteria > Pseudomonadati > Pseudomonadota > Gammaproteobacteria > Gammaproteobacteria bacterium. Next base: position 31,916 of record CAUYTW010000166.1, read on the forward strand.
GGGAGTGTCAATAAAATCTGCCCCGGCGTCCTCTGTTCTGCTCTACTCCGCTACGCGACGCTGGGGGTCGCTCGCCTTCCTTGGTTCGCTTCGATGACGCGCGAAACTGACTGGTGTTGGACTGCTTTGGATTGGATATTTCAGTCATTCCGGCCAGTTTCAGTAGACTTTGAACGACATTTAATGGTGCCTCTTCCCAGCGGCCGCGATGTAGGCCACGCGGTAGCAGCACGGGTCCAAATCGCACCCGGATAAGTCGACTAACCTGAATACCTTGCGATTCCCAGAGGCGACGCACTTCTCGGTTACGTCCCTCCTTGAGTATTCCTCGATACCAATGATTCGCTCCTTCCCCTCCAGCATCGATTAGATGCTCAAAATGGGCCAGACCATCCTCTAAGTCAACCCCAGCGCAAAGGGCTTGCAACTTGGTTGCCTCAATTTGACCCAATACGCGCATTGCATACTCCCGTTCCAGCTCTTGGGATGGATGCATAAGACGGTGAGCCAGCTCTCCGTCGGTAGTAAGAATGATTAACCCACTCGTATTGAAATCCAGACGCCCTACCGCTACCCATCGACTATTACGCGTCATGGGCAGGTGATCAAACAGCGTCGGACGACCTTGAGGATCCTTTCTGGTGCAGACTTCTCCCTCGGGTTTATGGTAAAGCAGTACACGGCGGCGGCTAGGTTGAGCATGAAGGGTTACAAGCTGGCCATCAATACGAATACGCTCCTGACCAGTTACTCGTTGACCCAAAATCGCTTGTGTTTCGTTCACGGAAATTCTGCCAGCAGTAATCCATGTCTCGACTTCGCGGCGCGAGCCAACACCTATCCGCGCTAATATTTTTTGCAATTTTTCAGTATTCATCAAAATTCGACGCGGAAACCCCTGACTTTAGCCATGGGACGGAAGCGCGCGCAGCCCTCCTGTTTTTTTTGTTTTTGAATGAAACGTTGCCAATCTTTCCCGACTGGCAGCCTATAAGTGGCACAATAATGATGGTTAGACTATTTACGCCAATCCCAAGGGGCCTGATGGAGACCAGGTGTTTTCCAAATGCCGAGTTTTTCGCCTTGGGCCAAGAGTTCCGTTTGGGGATAAATAGCATCCTTGCAGTATTGCGCATAGACTGCAGCCATTCCGTCACGAACCTGTTGCAAATTGAGGTTAGTTTCGCCGCGCCAAACCTCACCAACTACTCGACCGTATCTATCCTTGTCGATTTGCTTGAGTCGTACCGATTGCCCAGCCAGGGTTTCAAGGTTGTTGCGGGCTAATTCACCCCAGGGTGTTTGCCGCATTTCCGGGGCATCAATGCAGTACAAGCGAACTTTATTTTCCGTGCCCCCACAATTGAGTGTCATGGTATCGCCATCATAGACTTTTTTTATCAGGCACTCACCCTCCGGGACCAATTTGTACTGCCAACGCTCCCACACCCAATTACCCACCATCAGAGCAACAACCATAGCACCAGCCAGCACCGGATGATCCTTGGCAAGCGTTTTAACGAATTGATTAACTGTTTTGTTAATGGCAGCTCCACCGAGTCCATTGAGTTTCATCTAAATTCGGCGCGAAAACCCTGGCTTTAGCCATGAAGCGCCATCCTCCTATTTTTTTGAAATTGAAGTGATACGAGTTATGCAGTTGAAAAATAATTTTTAACGTGAACTCGACGTAAGGAGTCGAGTTTTTTGAAATTCGCATCACAA
>CAUYTW010000167.1 GCA_963575715.1 Gammaproteobacteria bacterium
GAATTATCTTTAATTTTGCGCATAAACACTTATGTGCTCTTTTTAGGAAGCAGATTACTAAAAAGGATAACGATGAAATTAATCTATTATCGTATCTGGCTGGCTGTAGGAGCGATCCTGCTGACTACAGTCTGGTGGCTTTCGCTAACCCCACATCCGATTTCGCTTGACCTGACTTATGGCGACAAGTGGGGTCATTTGGTGGCTTATACCACCCTAATGCTATGGGCGGCATGGCTTTGGCCGCATCGGCGTTGGTTGTCGGGAATATCCCTGTGCGTCATGGGAGTAGTGTTGGAAGTATTGCAAGCCATGACCGGCTACCGCTTCTTTGAATTCACTGACATGGCGGCAAACGCCATGGGAGTAATCCTTGGGTGGATCCTTGTCTATACACCCATGTCTAGGGGATTGTTAACCCTGGACACCGTACTGGCGCGCTGGTTTGGCCGGTTACCCTAATTTGTCTCGAATATTGATATCAAATTATGCATCTACATATTCTCGGGATTTGCGGTACCTTCATGGGAGGCATCGCCCTTTTGGCGCGAAGCCAGGGCCACGTCGTCACTGGCTCCGATGCTCATGTCTATCCGCCCATGAGCACCCAGCTCGCGGCAGCGGGCATTACCCTTCAGGAAGGTTATGACCCGGCCCATCTTGCGCCGTTACCCGATGTGGTTATGGTGGGTAATGCCATTTCCCGGGGTAACCCGTTGGTGGAGTATGTCCTGGACATTGGCCTGCCCTACGTATCTGGGCCAGAGTGGCTTGCCAGGTATGTGCTTCAGGGACGTTGGGTACTGGCAGTGGCTGGCACCCATGGCAAGACTACCACTACCAGCCTGCTTGCTTGGATTCTCGAAGCGGCGGGATGTGCGCCAGGCTTCCTGATTGGCGGCGTGCCGGAAAATTTCGGAGTTTCGGCGCGTCTGACCGACTCACCATTGTTTGTCGTCGAGGCCGACGAATACGACACTGCGTTTTTTGACAAGCGTTCCAAGTTTGTCCATTACCGCCCACGAACTGTCATCCTCAACAATTTAGAGTATGACCACGCCGATATTTTCCCCGACCTTGCTGCCATTCAACGGCAGTTTCATCACCTGGTACGCACGGTGCCGCGTTCTGGCCTAATTCTCGCTCCCGCTGCAGACGCTGCCCTTAACGAAGTCCTGGCGATGGGACGGTGGACGCCCCTGGAAACTTTCGGTGCTCCCGATGCTGCCTGGCAAGCGCGACCACTCACCACTGATGGCTCGCGTTTCGAGGTCATCCTCAATGGCAAACTGGTGGGGCGCGTAGAATGGGAATTACTTGGCATCCATAACATCTACAACGCGCTCGCGGCGATTGCCGCTGCACGCCACGCGGGTGTGGCCGCCGAGTCGGCTTGCGCGGCGCTGCCCAACTTTCGCAATGTTAAACGTCGCCTGGAAATGCGCGGTTGCATCGCTGGCGTCACGGTTTACGATGATTTCGCCCACCACCCTACTGCGGTTGCGGTCACTCTCGGAGCCTTACGCGCACGGGTAGGTCAGGAAAGAATTCTCGCGGTTTTGGAACCGCGCTCGAATACCATGCGCTTAGGGGTTCACCAGGACACCCTCGCGCCATCACTCGCCGCCGCGAATCAGGTATTTCTTTATCAACCCCCCAACTTGGGCTGGAACTTGGATGGAGTCATCGCGGGCCTCGACCAACGCGGAGAAGTTCACTTCAGCATTGACGCCCTAGTGAGCGCCATTGTTACTGCGTCTCGTTTCGGAGACCATGTGCTTATTATGAGTAATGGCGGTTTTGATGGGATCCACGATAAACTATTGGTGGCGCTCGCGGAAGCAGCGTCTTGATATTTAGCGAGGTTATTCAATGTTTAGTTCAGTCCATAATTACTACGAACACATGGTATTTGAGCGAATTTTGCTCATCATGAAAGAACGCAGGGAATACATAAATACCGATTTCATGGAAGATATCGCCTGTATTGCGTTGAATCATTTGCCATCCCGCTATGTACGCCATAATGTGGACACAGCATTCAACCTGAGTGACGCTGAACAGGAAAAAATGAATAATCAAGTTCTTCGGGCGGTTAATGAAGCATTTGAGTTTTCCAAACGGCGTCATGCTCCGCATTGATGGACAGCACTCCATAATATAGAACGTCAAGAAATAGCGAATTGATTCATCAGTGTCTCCGAAAAACCTCGCCTTTGAAGGCGGGGACGAAAGGAGACGGTTTTACAACCGTTCTGTAAAAACGCCGGTCTTTCCCGACTGTCAGCCCTTACAGGTTTAGTGACAGAAGCCTTTCGAATTGGGTATTTTTTCAGATTCAATACAAATTGATGGCCACATGTATTACAACGATACATTTGCTTTCCAGTCATATTAAAACCATTTTTTACAATAGATTCAGATTTGCAATTAAGGCAACACGTGGAAATTCTCCTTTTTGTCAAAAATAGTGAATGGGATATTTTAGCTTATCCTAT
>CAUYTW010000168.1 GCA_963575715.1 Gammaproteobacteria bacterium
TCAAAAAATGCGCAAGCAGGTTGCGATTTTTCCGCGACCCGAGCAGCGCCTTGAAAACGCAATCAATCTTTGGATCTATTCGATGTTTCATGAAGGAATATTCATCGACTGAAAACCTGTAGTTTTAACCTTATGCCCGGAGAATAAATCACCCATCATACTCCACGGATTTATCATTCTTTGAACAGGATATCAAACACTCATTTATTCCTTCCAATGTTCTGGAAAATTCAAAAATAGCCTTTTTAACAATTTTGTTTCCTTCTATCAACTTAATTAAATTCAACAAATAAGGAACACGCTGCACCGCGACCAATACCTCATGCTCATCCTTTGTTAATTGTCTTTCAGGGATATAGTCGCATTCCCCAAAAGGTTCTTCCATCTCTTTAATTTTGCCTTTGCCAAGAATTAACCAGGTAAGTGATATCCCTAATGTTTTGTGAAGTGATACACAAAAATCAATCGGCACCTCCACTTCCATTGATTCCATAGTGCTGATTTGTCTCCTGCTCAGACCAAATAACTTACCAAATTCTTCTTGATTCATACCCCCACGGATAGCACGTATCCTAAACGATATATGTTCAAATGATTGACGAAATTTTTTCTCGTGCATAATATCCCCTGAATAGTAATAGCAACAAATAAATTGATAACGCTAACACTATAAAGGATAAGTCATGAACAGTAAATGTACAAATAAATACGATTTACGTGATGAAATCCGCACGACAATCCTGAGTACCGAACCAGGTATCGCCGATTGGGCCAGGAATCATAAATTTAGTAGAGCCGTTGTTCACCAGTCAATTAATGGACATGGATCACGGGAGATACGTGGACATCTCGCCATATTAATAAATAGAAAACCATCGGAAATTTGGCCAAATCGCAGTAAGAAATTGAATTTACGGGACGATGAACACTACAACGAATTACTATTGTTAAAACACCCTGATGATTCAGAATATTCAATGACCTGCACAACGAATCCCGAACGGGCGAAAAATACAAACGTTGATCATCATTTTTTTTACCTAAAAATATCATCTATAAATCATATACCTATATGGAAAAAACTCAATAATGGCGAAATCTGCATCCACGATGGATCGTGCCTGGGGATGGTTATATATAGAACGCGCGGCTGGGACGCAGTAAGGGTCAGCGATGACCTGGCGGGTAATTTCATGTTGGAAACCATGATTAATCTCCATGAAGTGGTGAATGAATCATCGGCCATGGCGCGACACTGGGTGGAAAACGGACAACGACCCATCCAGAGAATCCGATAAAACAAGAAGTTACGCAGTTAAACTTTTAAACATTCAATTCTGTTGGAAATTCCATGATGGAGTTTTCCATCAAAAAGTTATCTAATTGCCTTGTTAAGATTTTTGACAAAAAAAAGCGGAAACGCACGGGTAGCACGTCTCCGCCAGAAGTAGCTCCCACAATGGGGAAGACTAGGAAACAACAGCAAGCCTAGTATAACCAACATAGATTGGTTTTTCCCGTTTACAGTAGCCATTTTTGGCGTGCGTGCTTTTTTCTAGTGAATTAACAATCACTTATAGAGGCACTGTCATGCCTGCTTTTTTCATTGAACCGATGACGTTCGTCGTCATCGTCTTCGTTATTCCCGTCACCCCGACTCCCACCGTTCAGGCGTAAGGATGCGCACTCATGGAAAATCAAATTACTCGCCTGGTCGGCGATGACGCGAAGCCACGCCTGTTGATTGGTCATTTTTTCCAAAACTTGACAACAATTAGGCGATTGCGATATTCTAATCAAGTCGCGCAACCTGCGCGGCCTGGGCTTTGCCGCCTAGAGCACGTTGAAAATTTATCTCCGATCATCTTTGCGTGGTATTTACTACCAGCGCAATACTTTTATGGTGAGAGGGCTATATGGTGGAACCGCAAGGTTCGCCGGTTCCAACGTGCCGGTCGGCAAACTCCATATAGCCCGTCACCACCCTGCTTTGCCGCAGTCAATGACGGCTCCCCACTTCACGTTGGAGCCTTACTCCCATGACTTCCCTCACTCAAGACGCGCCCGCGTCTAACGATCTCCCTACGTCTGTTGTTTCATCTCCACAGCACGACGCCTCCCGTGTGCCTCCGATACTCTCTGTGGAGCGTCTCGCCGTTTATAACATCGTGGCCGAGCATGGGCCTATTAAGGGTAAGGAGATAACCCAACTATTACACCCAGGGCTAGAGATAACAAAGGAATCAAAGGAATGGAGCAAGGTTCGCATGTTGCTCAAAAAGATGGCGGACTCAAATATAATCATCCTATCTACCAATGGTTTCGTAGTACCAGTATCAACCTCAGACGATGGGTATGGCATCAGCGATGCTGGTGTAACCGCTCCAACCGATTACACCTCTACAAATACTGGTGGTGTAACCACTCCAACCGATTACACCGCCCCCGGTGTAACCGCTCCAACCGATTACACCTC
>CAUYTW010000169.1 GCA_963575715.1 Gammaproteobacteria bacterium
ATGGTTCATTGTTGTATTTTAACGCAATTGTTTGTCAACTGCGTAACTCCTAATAGCAATACCTTCGCCACTAAAACTGGTGGCCAAACGCCCGATAACGTCACTGAGACTGTCATGCGAAGGGATGCCGCTGGGCAGCAACAGGAATTGTCGGAACTATTTCTCTTTTTCGCGGGCGAAGGTTTCCATTCCCACCCAGTCCTCAATTCCGTTCAATACTGCACAGAAAACGATTATCAGGATGTCTTGGAACGTGTGTAGTTTGTTTTTGGTTTTCCGTCGAAGATCGGCGAGTGCGGCAAACTAGGGTCTGGGATCAGGCAGCATGGAAGTTTAGGGGGAAAGTAACGAAATCGTCATCCTCTCCTTCCTTGTCAAGGGGGTAGATAGCGCGATTGCCCTGATGATTAGGAGCGCCGTCTGTTGGAAATTGGTGGGATAGCGTAAAATTCTCCATAATCTTTGATGCTGATTTTTTGACGGTATAACTAACCTGAGTTATGAATTTTTTAGTTATAACGCATTGTATAGAAAGTATTTTCTTGTTTGCATAAAATGCAAATTTTTTGTATCGTCTAACTATCATTTTTGAGATTTAAAGATCCACGGATCAAGAGGTATTTCCCACCAATGGCAATGGTATTCACTGATTTTACGCCTCGCCGTTATTTGGTGCATTGGCTGGCGAGCGCTGCTCTGGTTCTAATGACTTATAACCCTTTTGGGCATTCCTATTATCATTGGGTGATGACTGAGGGGGGTTCAATTTTTCTCAAAGTTCTTGCGGGACTGACTTTATTAATTGTCCAGACTTTCACATTATGGTGGACTATTTCCTCGGTAGGACGAATAGGATTGCTAGCGGGTGCCATCATTTGGGGATTGACTTCTTATGAGGTGTTAAAATGGATTCCAGGAGAATCTTCCGTAGCGAGACAACTGGTAGTTCAATTATTCCTGGCCACTATGCTTGCGGTGGGGCTTTCTTGGCCACACTTCAAAACCCGATTAACCGGACAAATAGAGAAACGTTATCTTATTTATCACGGTAAAGCTGAGAAAAAGAAAAGAAAATATGCAGCGCAGCGGGCCGCACAGCGTGCCGAGCAGCGTGCTCGTGCGGCAGCGGCTCGTGCAGCAGCAGCCCAGGCTGCGGCTGCGCGTGCTGCTGCAGTAGCAAGGGCCGTGGCGCGAGCACCAGCGATGCAGCCTCCCATTGGTGCCCCTCCGACACGAAGGACACCGATCATTTAAATTTATTCGTAGAGAGTTTAATTTTAAGAAAACACACTCGCAATTGCTGAAGAATTGTGGGGGGATGAAGCGTCACCTGTGGAATTTTTGTGTCTGGTTTTGAAGGCCTGTAAACCGTGAATAGGTTTTAACCATAGATAGATAGTAGGAGTTACGCAGTTGAATTTGTAACTCTATACAGAATTGAGTTTTTTCTGTCACTCTACGCTGAAGTCGCGTTAGCGACCATAGTCGCAGAATCTATGTAGATGGATTCTGCGACTTCGCTTCGTGCAGAATGATTTTCTATTTTTCAACTGCGTAACTCCTAAATAGATAGAATGAATTGTTTTTTGATTTTCAACACACGCTACCTTCGTGCTAAGATTTGATCGCTCCTTAAATAAATCTAAGAAGCTGTATAAAAATTAGCTGGTTGATGTAAAGTACAATTACAAGATTAAGTCCTCATTATCGTTTTTCATCTGTATCCATGCGAGTAGGATGCTGATTTGCAAGGTAGTAGTTTTTGTACAGTCTCTTAAGATATGCGGTTGTTCGGGTAATCTATGGATGCAAAATCTTGTCAATCACCCACGTCCTAAAGGGCGAGGCTTGTGAAAACAAGTCCGAGGTTGACCAGCTTTAGTTCGATAAATCGAACTACGTTGCAACGAAGTAAAAGCTTGTCCTGCGCGCAGTCACAGAAACTCACCTTGGGGCGTTTTTTCAACTCCAGAGCTTCTGAAAGCGTCGGAATACGGTACGGGTAACTACGAAACGGTTTGCCGCAAAGTTCTTAAAGAACTGAAGCTGCGTTGCAACATTGGCGAGGGGAGCCACACCGCAAGGTGTGTATCACTAGGCCCGTAAAGTCTGACAGCCGGGAAAGAGGCGTTTTTACCGAACGGTTGTAAAACCGTCTCCTTTCCTTCCCGTCCTTAAGGGCGAGGTTTCTCGGAGACACTGATGAAATCTATAGCGCTTAGGAGTTACGTAATTCAAAAAATAGGTTCAACATGTTTTATCGGTTGTAAAAAATGATCTTTTAGTTACTTTCTACCAGAATCAAACGGTTAAAATTCAACTGCGTAACTCCTAGTGTCATTATTTAACTCAAGTTGCTACCTATTTGCCTTTCTCCCCTCTCCCAAAGGGAGATGGGTTATTTGGTTAGTCACCATAAATTAACTCAAGTTGCTACCTATGGTAGGATATAAGATTTTGCAAATAATTTATAA
>CAUYTW010000170.1 GCA_963575715.1 Gammaproteobacteria bacterium
TATGAGTATTTTGGCAAAAACTTTTGTAAGCACGGATAGGTGGCAACTTGGGTTATATATTCTTCATCAAGATGCGAATAGCTAATAAAAACCTCAAATGCTTTATTCTTCCTCATATTACCAGTGCCTCGCATGTAAATTTCTTGCTCGCGTCTGAGAGCTATCATAAAAAATGCAAGCGTATGCCGAGAAAATCTAATTTCTTTTGAGAAGAATCTGCGCCTGCGTTAATTTTCTTTGATGCTGTTGCTAACGGATGTTCCAAATTTTTCTGGCAACGGCTAAAAGCCCACCATTGCCGAGCCTAACAGGAACAATGCCATCTACTTATGAATCAGGATCCCCCTCTCGATTTTAGTGCCGAACACCAAGCTAACCAGCTTATGTATTTAACAAGGCATTTCCCACCACAGAAAACAACAATTAGGTAGTTTTGACAATCAGAGCGGATTGTTTTTTGCAAAAATAGACCAAGGAGGAATAGCGCCATCTCTTGCCTGACGCCATCGGGAGAAATTCACCTTACTCAAATTCATATATACCGACCCATCACGAAGTTTTGTTGTGCCTGCCAATGTTGTTACATATGTCTCTGTTCGCCGACTACCCGTATCAGAATTTACTTTGCTACCCACATAATTCCAATCCGAATTTGAGTGTTGATGTCCATTTAGTTCAGAAAGCATAATATGAACAAATTCTATATCGCAATTTTCAAAGAAATTATAGCAAGCTATAACATGCCACCCGCTATGACCATTATGACTTTCTCCACCCTTACCGATATTAATTGTCGTTTTTACTTCAAGTCCAATACCAGCATTATTATTCCCTTGTTTGTAAATAAGATCAGGATATCTCTGATCGTGGTTGTGTTTATAAGGAGAGCATTCATCCATTGCATTACTAAAAATGTTTGAAATAAGCCCTGAGAAGTTATTTCCTTGGATTAAAGATTGAAGGGTTTGGCCAACTTCTAAGGTCATGTTCCGATTGATACGGTGAATAATCGACTGAGTGAGATTTGCTGCTGCTTCAATATGGGAGATTACAAGCCCTTCGGGTAATGGTACTTGTGGTCTAAAATATTTTGGATCCAACCGAGGGGATTTAGCTCCTGCAGCCCTATCATAAGCTGCTGCGACAAGTGCCCTCACAGGTAGGTCTAGAGATTTTGCCAGAGATTCGAGAACTTGAATGCTAAAGTTTTCCTTCCCAGTCTCAACACCGGAGAGGTACTGGTAGCTTATTCCTGCCTTTGCGGCAAGATTTTCTTGCGAGAGGCGTCTTTGCTCTCGAAGTGCGCGCACACATGCGCCAAGTATTTTTTGGGCTTCGCTCATGGTCGGGTAGTGTACCGACCACTATCTTGACAGTCTTTCAACTATAGACGAAACTAGGTGCATGGCACACTACGAATTACACCACGCGAACTGCTTCGATTGGTTGCGCGAACAACCCTTGTCAAGTATTCAAGGCGTATGCACAGACCCACCATTTGGGATTGTCGAGTTTTTGCCTCATGAAATGGCAAAGCTACGGAATGGGCGGGGAGGGGTTTGGAGGTTACCGCCGACTATTGGGGGTAGCCAACGTGCCCCACTTCCGCGATTCACAACTTTAACTCCACAAGAGCGGGATCATGTTCGTATTTATTTCCGAGAATTTGGTGAGGCTCTAATTCCCGTACTTGCTCCTGGTGCTCACGTGTTTGTTGCGGGCACGCCAATGTTGCAGTATTTGGTACAAAGCGGAATGGCTGATACTGGTTTTGAGGTTAGAGGCGCTATTATGCGCCTTTACCGTGGATTCCGTGGAGGAGATCGTCCAAAACTCGCCGAGAATGAATTTCCAGAAGTGTGCGTCACCCCACGTGGAGCATATGAATCATGGATGCTTTTTCGTAAGCCAATCGAAGAAAAGACGGTCGCCCAAAATTTAAGGAAGTGGGGAACCGGTGCATTGCGACGGCTTAACGTAGATCAGCCACTACCAGATGTTATCCAAAGCGGGAAAACACCAGTAGCTGAAGAATCAATTTCAAACCATCCTACCGTTAAGCCACAGCAATTTCTACGAGTTTTAGTTCGTAGTCTCTTACCTTTAGGTAAAGGAAAAATTCTAGATCCATTTTGTGGTTCAGGTTCAACGATTGCAGCTTGTCAAGCTATTGGATACGACTCTATTGGCGTAGAGGTCGATGAAGAATATTTTTCATTGCTAACGGTGAATATTGGCGAACTTTCTGCTCTGTATCCAGAATATAAAGGCGAGACGCTCGAAGCATCGACTGAACGCTTGCCAATCAAATCAAAAAATATGGAAAATCTGCAGGGAATATTACTGTAGCCGTCCTGTTTAACAGTAACGTTAGTTATATTTGTTTTCTATAAAAACAGCTCCATCGCCTCGATTTCGGTGCCTAACATAGAGTTAAGCTGCGTCATCCGATTCAAATTCGAGCGGATAAG
>CAUYTW010000171.1 GCA_963575715.1 Gammaproteobacteria bacterium
TACTTTGTGATGCGAATTTCAAAAAACTCGACTCCTTACGTCGAGTTCACGTTAAAAATAAGCCTGTTACCACGTCGTCTAACTCCATGCCTATTCGTAAGAAGAACAAAGAGGTTAGGAGTAGAGAATTTCTGACACAAAAAGAAATCAGTATGCTTCAAACAGCGTCAAACAATGGATTGTTTGCGCTGAGAAACTCGACGATGGTGATGATGGCGTTCCGTCATGCGTTGCGAGTAGGTGAATTGATATCGCTGAGATGGGATCAGATTGACTTTGAACTCGGTCAAATATTCGTCCAGCGGGTTAAAAATGGAATCAATTCAACTCACCCATTAAGAGGGGCTGAATTGCGAGCATTGGCGCAATTAAAGAGAGAACAAAAAGACGGTGCGATTGGTGGCGGGTATGTGTTTTTAACCAGGCACAATTTACCAATGACCCCTTCCAACGTTCGGAAGATGCTTGAATCTGCTACGGAAAAGGCTGGACTGAATATCAAAATCCATCCTCATATGTTACGTCATTTTTGGATACTTGATTGATATCATTTTGATGAGAATTTTGAATATTATGTTTTACGTGCTAAAGATTGTGATTTAGTCCAAGGCTATTTAGTAAGTCGACCATTACCAGCTGCAGAAGTTATCCCTTACTTAGATAAATATTTAATTAGATGAAATAATTGTACAATATTCTTGTCCTAAAGATACATATTGTATAACACGTAAATCAAATTCTTCGCGATCATTAGCCGTTAATTCACGCAAAAATTTAGCCGGCATTCCCGCCCATAATTGCCCTGACGGAATAATTTTACGCGGTGGTAATAATGCCCCTGCCGCGAGCATCGCATATTTTTCAATTTTGGCATTATCCATTATTGCAGATTTCATTCCAACAAAAGCGTGATCTTCAATTTCGCATTCATGAAGTAATGCGCTATGACCAATAGTTACATCGTTACCGATATGAGTGCCTTTTCCTGAAGACGCTACATGGATTACCGTACCATCTTGAATATTAGTACGATCACCGATGCGGATGATATTTACATCACCTCTTACTACGCAGCCAAACCAAATTGAGGTTTCCGCACCGATCACAACATCGCCAATAATTACTGCACAGGGGGCAATAAAAGCAGTTGGATCAATCCGTGGCATAATTCCACGATAAGGTAAAATAATTGGTGAAATATTAGGCATTGGATTAATTTTTTCTACTTCATAGGTATGTTATACAACAATAATTCATAACTCTAATTTTTTCTAAACATTTGCCTTAGTACCAGTCAATCCAACCCACGCATTATGCCATCGATGTACTTTCACATTCTCAAATCCCGCTTTTTCGCCGTAAACTTTAAGTTCATCACCGGTAGAAATCATTCCAATGCGTGCCGGTCTCTGATCAATTGGATATGCAAAACTGTCCATAAAAAAATTCCAGCCATAATCTGAAGTGATGTCAATATTATCAAAAAAACACCGTCCTCCCGGCTTCAAAACTCGAAAACTTTCTTGAACATAGCGATACCGATCCCATTCATACAAGTGCATAAAAACGACTGTGCAATAAACTAGATCTATCGAATTATCAGGAATTTCCTTTAAACCCACATTTAATAATTCAACCAATTCGATATTATTTAATTCTTTCAATCTTTCTTCGGTATACTTGAGCATATTGCTAGAAATATCTGTACCTATCCACTTGGTACAGCGTGGACTTAATAATTTTCCAACACGTCCTACACCACAGCCGATTTCGAGAATGATATCAGTAGGGTTGATTCCGACGAATTTTTCCAACATGCTGATCGTCAACAATGCTGAACGATCAAAATCAGATTCGCTAGTATGTCCGGCTACAGCCATTTTAGCATCATCAGAAGATTGTGCGAGTTTTTGCCAAGTCAACTTATAATTGGAACGTTCGGCAAAATTACTTTCCAAATTTTTATTTTTACTATTTTCTTCAGATTGATTCATAATTATTTACTCAAAAAATTTACGGTGTTTGTTTGATTTTATTATAGTTAATCTTTAATTTAATTCATATAAATACTTATTATATCATAATCTAAATTAATAATGCTACCGAAATCAGATATAGCATCACTATTCTAAAATTTTAGATCTAATAAACAATTATCCATTAATTTTGCCCAGTTATAATTAGCAGCTGGGTTAGCTGGGCTGGGGTGTGGTACGCTAGTAATCATAAGTTGTTGTTTAGTTAATGCCGCCGCAGCACGATTTTTAGCAAAATTGCCAATACCAATCACACCCCGTGCTCCTAAAATAGTAATCATCGCGTTTAACGCATCATCACAAGCTGTAAATAGTGACTGACGTTCAAGAGCGGGAAGTTTATCAGGAGTACGATTACGTCCTGATTTCTCTATAAATATTAATCTGTGCATTGGTTAGGTGACACTCTTAAAATTGGAGATCCAGTCCA
>CAUYTW010000172.1 GCA_963575715.1 Gammaproteobacteria bacterium
GTCACCGACACACCGCCAATCGTTATGCCCTATCGCCTACAAAAACGCCCTGCACAGCCTTTTCGCTTCCTGGGTAGCCAACCGTAGCGGGTACCATTCCCTTCCCGTTTGCAGCGCCCACGAGGTGCCTGACAATCCGCCCGCTGGCAAGCAAGTCCAGGTAGTCCGCAACGATGGCCGCCGAAATCTCCAGGGGCATCGTTCCAAAATCCGCCAATTCGTCCTGATACCAGTCCAGCAGGTCTTCCAGCGAGTGGCCATGCGCCCGCGCAAACCGCGCAAGCACTGCCTGACCCGCCTCACGTTCCGTATCGCTACCCGTTACACCAGAGGCGACAGCCACAGGAGATTTGTTTGAAACGGCAATAAAAACCAAGCCCATCAATTCGGCCTTACGTCGTTTAATCCATTCGCGTTGTTCCTGGCCAGGTCGAGAAGCTGGCATAACATCAAGCCAGCCATTGGCTATCCGCATAGAAAAACCAGAATCAAGCAGTTGGGAAAAAAGCGATTTGGCATCCATCAAAATCTCTCTACGTCATCGAAATCCACAGGGAGAGAGGCGTCTTTTAACTGACCATTTTGCAAGGTTTTGGGGGTTATGGGGGTTATGGGGGTCATTTTCACCTGTAAATCCTGAAATGTCAGATCACACTTTTTTTCTACGTCAACATCAACCAAAACCTCACTATATCCCAAAGTGGATAGACATTTTTCCCGCGATGGACTTTTTTGACCCCCATAACCCCCATAACCCCCAAGACCACTATTTTCGTTTGGTTTTACAGAATTTACCGAAAAGGTTATTGGGCGGGCTGTTGAATTCTCTTTAACCTCGATAATCGACCAGGAAGCGATATTCCGTTTGCTGGCAACTTTGATAAGCAAGAGTTTCTCGGCCTGTCTATCCTTATTCGTCGTTAGCCAGTTTCCTAAAATCCTGCCATCAATATTTCCACGCCGTTCCGCAACCATCGCAACTGCATCCCTCAATTCCTGATTATGCTCACAACGGCGAATTACTTCCGCCACCGTAACCGGATCTTTTCCAATAACGAGATTCCACGCGCTGAAAATCGCGTACAGCGCCTCACGAGCGGGGTCTTCACCCTTGGTCAGCTCTTGAGATTCAACCGGATCGGCCTCACCCGCCCAGACAATCGCCGAACGTACCATCCGGTTCCATTCATCGAACGAGCCAATGGCGGTTTTTACAACATTTGGTGCCCCAGCCAGTTGATAGGCACTAATGATGGTAAGCACATGACCTACCAATTCGCGCCGCCGTTCCTTCACCTCGGCCAGTAGATTCTGGTCAATCGTTCTCAACTCCGGTCGCTCGGTTTTGGCGTCCAGCCGGCATACCAGAGAACGCCGTACCAAGTCCTTACTGATAACCAGATTGTTCCCAGTGGCCGTAAGAAAGGCGGTCATCGGAGTTTTGATGGAATCCAGCTTGCCGAACTGCCTGATCTGTCTGGCTTCTTCCGATACCGTCTGGCAAAGGGTGGAACCTTGTAAAGGATGTTCAACGTTGTCGATGGCGATGAATGGATCACCGGATAACAGCAGACCATTAAGCCGTTTCTCCGCTTCGTCGGGATCGCGTCCGTAGTCCATTACCACCGCGTTGTTTCCCGTTGCGAGAATTGACGCAACATTCACAAGCAGGGATTTACCGGTTCCCGCCTCCGGTGCTTCAACCGCGTGCAATGGTGTGGCGGGAAGCATGGCTCGTGCGATAGGAGAAATCATCAGGGAAAGCGCAACGGAGAAATCCACCGGAGTAGACCACGGATAATATCGGAGTAGATGCCTGAATTGTTCAATGGCGGCCACTGCATCCTCTCTTGTGGGATTTTCTATTATTGGCCATTTTCCACTAATATCAATTAATAATCCAGTATCCGCATCATATCCAGACTTTGAAATAATACGTCCATTTGGTTCCATTACCGGATGCTGAACCACCGCGCGAAGAACTGGCAGTTTCCACTCTCCTACTGAAGATAAATAGGTATCCACCACTAATCGCGGGCAAACAATTTTAGTCCATCTGTTCTTTCGAGATTCATATTTTAACCAGGTAGTAGCCGAGGTGAATCGTTTTAATAGATAGTGTGCTTCAATTTCAATGAGTGTTATTGCCCCTTCTGGCCTTTTTACCGCGCCTGTGGTTGGTACGCTGATTTTTATCGGACGAACAATCTTGATACCACGTTGATAAATGGATTCCCTCCCGTCATTTAACAATGCAGCTTCTGCCTTATCCACCATTAAACTTAATTCGCTCTCTATCCATCTGATTTCATTCGTGTTACTATTTTCATTCGTGGCTGGGTTCTCTCCTTTTTTGTTTTCAGGCTTGCTCGCCTTTGCTTCGGTGTCTTTTCTATCCACCTTGGCGATATACACCGTATTGCAATTAGCAATGGCACGGTCAATAGTTCCCTGCCCGTAGGT
>CAUYTW010000173.1 GCA_963575715.1 Gammaproteobacteria bacterium
GCGACCAATCGATTCCCTGGTGGGCATTCGGAAAATAGAATTCAATGAATTCCGGGAAATAACGCTCCACCGCCTCCTTCCACGGGCTGTCGTAATCATCGTCCGGATCTTCTTTTTCGCTATTCGTGTTCATCGGGCTGATCATTCACCATTTCGTTGACAGGCATTCATTTTTAATGCGGAAATTATTACACTGCACGGTTCATGAATTTATATTTTTTATATACCTCTAAAAGGTTATTGACAACCCCCCCCCCCCCCGAAAGACTACCATCCAAATTTTAAAAACCAATATTTCACAATCTGAATATACCTGGAAGCCGCATATGAAGAACAAAAATAATTCCATAACTATTTTATCAACATTACTCATCTCCCTCCTTTTGTTTTACGCCGCGACAGCGGATGCCACTTCCCAGAAGTCACGGATTTTTATTTCCAGCCAACATGGTAGTGGCAACCTCGGCAGTTGGCCTCAGGCGGGTGGACAGACCGGACTTGCGGCGGGCGATAAAATTTGTCAGACCCTCGCCGATAACGCCGGCCTCGGTGGTACGTGGAAGGCGTTGTTGAGCACGTCCAGTACTGATTTCAAGGACAGAACGTACCAAAATTCAAATGGTTATATGTTGATTGACGGCACGCCCGTCGCGGATAGCTTCGCTGATTTGATCGGTTCCCAACCCAGTAGTTGCAAAGCCTGGCAAAACGACATCAACATAACGGAAAATGGCGATACTGCCGTCCTTTCTGGTGGTGGTTACAATACGACTTTTGTGCATACCGGAACTGAATGTGGAGGAAGTCATAGTCTTATCAATACAGAACAATGCGGTACCAACACGGATTGTTCTGGTTGGACATCGAATTCTAATTGGTGTGTACATATAATTTTCGGCTATCAAGGTCTGGCTCTTGGTGTGGGTGGCAGCAGGTGTGGGGGTTGGCGGGATTCAGGAAATTGGGATGATGAAGCTTTATTCTGCGTTGAACAGGGTATTCCATCGACGTTTAATTTACGGATTACCAAGGCAGGGTCTGGTAGTGGTGTGGTAACTGCGAATAGCGGCGCGTTATCGTGGAGCGGTTCCGTCGGTTCAGCGGCCTACGCGAATGGCAATCAGGTCACGCTAAACGCCACGCCAGATTCCGGCTCGGTATTTACCGGCTGGAGCGGTGGCGGTTGTAGCGGCACGGCGTCCTGCACGGTCACGCTAAACGCGGCAACCAGTATCATCGCTACGTTCAATACCGCTGCATGCACTATTTCGCTTTCGAAAACCAGTCATTCTTACTATTCCGCCGCTACCTCCGGTTCTGTCGATGTCACCGCGCCTTCGGAATGCGCGTGGACCGCGACGAGTTCTGCGCCAAGCTGGCTGAAAGTTACAGCGGGCAGTAGTAGTGGAACCAGCAATGGTACCGTTTCTTACTCACTTCTTCTGAATCTCGGCTCAACCCGTACTGGCATCATCACCATTGGTGGACAGATCCTGGGCATCACGCAAACCGGAGCCAATGACAAACTCGTTTACGCCGGACATCAATATCAATTAATCCCCACGAATACTTCGTGGCTGACCGCAAAAACCAATTGCGAGACATCTTCTGGCCATCTGGTCACGATAACGTCCTCCGAGGAGAGTCAATACCTACTGAATAATCTTTATAAAGGAAATAAACTTTGGCTTTCGATAGGCGCTTCGGATGCCGTGCAGGAGGGCTCCTGGCAGTGGGTCACGGGCGAAACATGGAGCTATACAAATTGGTACCCAGGGGAGCCAAGTGAATGTTCTGGATGTAATTATTTATATATTCTTGGTGATAATACAGGGCAGTGGCGTGACTACCTAAGCACGGATTCCGATACTAAGTGGTCTATATGCGAGTGGGATGACGTGGCTCCCAACGCCCCCACCGAAGTCACAGCCACACCAGGAAACGGCAGCGCGACAATCAGCTTCACCGCGCCCGCCAGCAACGGCGGCAGCGTGATTACCGGCTACACGGTTACGTCCAGCCCCGGCGGGATTACCGCGACCGGCACGGGCAGCCCGATTGTCATCACCGGATTGACCAACGGCACGGCTTACACCTTTACCGTGACCGCGACCAACAGCGCGAGGACGAGCGTTGCCTCCGAGCCATCGAACAGCGTCACGATTCCTCTCGTTGCGCCCACGATGACCGGTGCTGCGGCGGGCAATCTGCAAGTCATCGTGAGCTGGTCGGCGGTGGACGGAGCCAGCGGTTATAATATTTATCAAGGATTTACCTCGGGCGGCGAATCCTCGACTCCGGTCAAAACTGCCATTACTGGAACCAGCACCACCATCACCGGATTGAGCAGCGGACGGACGTATTTCTTCAGGATGAAAGCAGTCAACACAGGAGTGGCCAGTCAGTACTCGAACGAAGTCAGCGCCACGCTGACGCCCTCTACGCCCAGCATCAGCGCC
>CAUYTW010000174.1 GCA_963575715.1 Gammaproteobacteria bacterium
ATTCTGCGACTCCGCTTCGCGCAGAATGACTTACTATTTTTCAACTGCGTAACTCTTAAATACCTTCTCCAATCTGGCCAGTTGGTGGCCATGAAAAACCGCCAAGTTGTAACCGTTTGACGCAGACGCTGATTAATTAAAATTCGATCAACGAATCCCGTACCCGATTTTGCCAACACGCTATTGGTCAGCTTGTGGTCCTATCTCGAACCGATGGTGTTTCCCGGAGCAAAAATTGGCGAAGGTATTGATAGTAACGATGCTGTTTTATTTATCATTCCCATGCTTCGGCGTGGGAATGATAAATAAGGATCAAGCCATGGTATTGACAACATTGCCAGTCGGTTGCAGGGAATTTAAATTGCTTTTGAATGATTCAATGAAATTTTTCAAGGAGTCTGCATTATGATCACCGCCGGATGTTGCATTCGTACTTGCCAAATGATGGATCAATCCCTGAAGATTTTTTGTCATTTGCGCACCGAATGCGGGGCGGTAGGTTTGACTGTCAAGAGGTTGGCTTGTAGGAGCCATGATTCCGTTTTCAATCGTTGGGATATTATTCAATTCATTGAATGAATGAGCTTCGTTATGGTTAATTGTTCCATCACTATTTGTATCTGCCGTATCGAAATTGTTCAGGAGCGCAAGGTTGCGGTCATAACGGTTGCTATCGGATGATTTGGTAGATTCGATAGAACTTGCAAGATAATCCTTGGTTAATCCCTGATCATCCATAACTGGTAACATATTGTCTAGGTTTTCTGCGTTTTTTCCGCGTGCGCTAAACAGATTCGCATGGAAATTGGCCGGCGTTTGATTGGATGCCGTGTTCTGGTTTTCCGAGCTGCTTGTGGCGCTGGTGCCTTCCTGCCTTGATATCGAATTGGTTACAGGTTGCCTGAAGGAATCAGAACACTGACGCACGGTAGCATTGGTACTATTCGGACGGTCATCATTGCTGATCCGCCGCGTACATTGACTGCGTGGATCCTTTCCAAAGGAAGTTAACGTTGTTGCCATTAATGATGTTTTCATAAATGCTTCTCCCAAAAATCAGTATGTCTATTTATTTAATTTAATTTAATTTGATTAAGAGTTTCTCGGTTGAAAGGTCATTCGATAGACACTTTTTATAACCGATGAAAAATATTCAATATATATTTTCAACTACGAAATTCCTAAGCTGGTAATACGCATTCTATTTAGATACGCATAAATAGTGTCACTGGCAAGGATTACCAGAAACCTTGAATGAAAATGACAAATTTGTAATTTTGAATAGCTGATGTTGTAATGTTTCTCTGGCCAGGATTTTGAGAGGATCGCAGTGAAAATATTGCTAATTGAAGATGAAAGAAAAATTGCTGATTTCGTTTGTACTGGTTTCAAGGAGCAAGGGTTTCTTTTCGATCATTGCAACAATGGGATCGATGGGTTCAACCATGCGATCCATGGAGATCATGACGTAATCGTGCTTGATATCATGCTACCCGGTCGTGATGGGCTTTCTATCTTGAAGGGTCTGCGCAAAGAGGGAAATACTACGCCCGTTCTCTTACTGACAGCCCGCAATGAAATTGACGACCGCGTTGAGGGTCTTAATCTAGGGGCCGACGATTATCTGGCCAAACCTTTTTTTGTTGAAGAATTGATCGCGCGCCTGCATGCGCTCCTACGGCGGGTTTCCGGAGAGCGTCAAAACGTTCTGGCTGTCGGCAGCTTACGGCTTGACCGTATTACTCGAGAAGTGACCTGGTGCGATAAAACAGTGGATCTCACTGGTCGTGAATTCAATTTAATCGAATATCTAATGCGCTCGCCGGGGCGAGTTTTCACCCGCACGCAAATTCTCGAACATGTTTGGGGCTATGATTTCGATCCCAGTACCAATGTCGTTGACGTATGTATTCAACGCATCCGCAAAAAAATAGCTTCGATTGGCGTTAATTCCGCTGGAGACTCGCCCATTGAAAGTGTACGTGGCGTCGGTTATCGATTTCACAAGCCAACATAATTTAGCCTTGCATTCGTGCCTGAGCGACAGGGAAAATTACAAATTTGTCATTTTGACACGAGGTTTTGAGTAATCTTCAGCGACGATACTATTCATTATCCTCACATGGAACACTTTAGGAGTTACGCAGTTGAACGTGTCACTCTTAATAACTATAGATGGATTCTGCGACTACGGTCGCTAACGCGACCTCGCGCAGAATGACAGCAAAAAAATTCAATCATGTTTAGAGTTACAAATTCAACTACGTAACTCTTACACTTATTCCTGAGCAGAATAAATTAATCAGCACGACATATTTTCTGTTTTTTGAGGTCATCAACGACACGGACTGAATCGCACACTATTTCACCAATACCGATTTCTTTTTTTTGAGTCATGAACGTCAATCACCCCGCCCTAAAGGGCGGGGCTTGTAGAGCCAATCGACAAGCCCGAG
>CAUYTW010000175.1 GCA_963575715.1 Gammaproteobacteria bacterium
TGATCAACGCTGCTGAATCGGGTGGCAACGTCACCATCACCGGCAACGTGGGCGGCGATGCGGCGGTTGGCGATACCGTGACCCTGACCATCAACGGTCAGACTTTCACCGGCACAGTCGCGGCGGACAAGAGCTTCAGCATCAGCGTGTTGGGCAGCGATTTGGTCGCCGACAGTGATAAAGTCATCGATGCCAGTATCAGCACCACCGATGCGGCGGGCAATACCGGAACTGCAACCGATACCGAGGGTTACACCGTCGACATCACCGCCCCGACGGTTACCATCACCGCGCTCACCACCGATACCGGAATCACCAACTCGGATTTCATCACCAGCGACAATCAGTTAGTCTTCACTGGAACCGCTACAGCGGATAGTTCCGTCTCGGTGACTCTCAAGGATGCCAGTAACACCGTCATTTTCACGCAAACCGTGACCGCAACCGACGGTAGCTGGAGTGTCGACCGGACTTCTGCAGTGGCCCTCGCAGACGGAACCTACAGCCTGACTGCCGTCGCCACTGACACGGCGGGCAATAACGCCTCCGCGACGCAAGCAGTGGTCATCGACACTAGTACCCCGACAGTACCGACCGTCGCTATCACCACCGACACCAACAATGACGCATTGCTGAGTAGTTCCGAGATCGGCATTGCGACGACCGTCGCGGTGCGCATCACCCTGCCCGGCACCGCCGTCGCGGGTGATACCATCAACTTCACCGACGGTACCACGCCGCAGACCCACGTCCTGACCGCCAGCGACATCACCGCCACTTATTGGGACACCACCGTCGCCAAGCCCAGTGAGGGCACGACGCTGACGGTGACTGCGACCATTACCGACGCCGCCGGTAATGTCTCCAACGCTGGTTCCGACAGCGCCAAGCTCGACACTACTGCAAGCGCCACGCCAACGATCAACGCGCTAATCACTAGCGACACGACGCCAATGATTACCGGCACTGCGACGGTCAACGCAGGCGAAATCTTGACAGTGACGGTTAACGGCGTCATTTACACCGCTGGCGATGGCAATCTCGTTCTGGCGGGCAATCATTGGAGTTTAACGATTCCAGCGGGCAACGCCCTGATCGACAACACTTATCCAATCACCGCGACCGTGACCGACACTGCGGGCAACGCCAGTACCGACACGACCACCAATGAATTGGTGATTGACACCATTGCGCCCGTGACTCCAACGGTTTCACGTCTGGTGACCAACAGCGAAACACCAACTCTAACAGGTACCGCAACGGTCGGTGCCGGTGAAACGTTGACCATCACGGTGAGCGGAGCCACCTATGTGGTCGTCCCAGATGCAAATGGTCAATGGAGTCTGGATCTGGCTACAGCCACTCCGAATGCTGGTTCCCTGATTGCTCTGGAACAAGGTAATACTTATGCGGTGACTGCTACGGTGACCGACGCTGCGGGTAACGTCGCCACGGACACGACTGACAACGAGTTGGTCATCGATCTGCCGCCCACAGTAGTTCCCACGGTCACCAGGCTGGTCACCAACGACGCTACGCCCATTCTCTCTGGCTCGGCGTTGCTGCACCAGGACGACACGCTGACGGTGACGGTCAACGGCGTCACCTACACGCTGGGCGACGGTCACCTCACGCTCGTCAATGGCGACTGGAGCTTGAGCATTCCGGCTGCCAACGCGCTGGCCGACGGCGTGTATTCCGTCACCGCCACCATCGTCGATACCGATGCTAGTGGTAATTCACTTTCTGATGTAACCAGCAACGAACTGGTAGTCGATACTACTGCGCCGAGCACGCCAACGATCAACGCGCTGAACACCAGCGATACGACGCCGACGATTACCGGCACCGCAACGGTCAACGCGGGCGAGACTTTAACGGTCACGGTCAATGGAATTACTTACACCGCCGGCGATGGCAATCTTGTTTTGACGGGTAACAACTGGAGTCTGACGATTCCAGCGGGTAACGCCCTGACCGACAACACCTATCCCATCACTGCGACAGTCACCGACAGTGCGGGCAATGCCAGTTCCGATACCACCACCAATGAGCTAGTAGTAGATAGCACTGCCCCAGCGATTCCAACGGTCAACGCATTGACCACCAGCGACACGACGCCAACGATTACCGGCACCGCAACGGCCAACGCAGGCGAGACTTTAACGGTCACAGTCAATGGAATTACTTACACCGTCGGAGATGGCAATCTCAGCCTCAACGGAAACAACTGGACGTTGACGATTCCGGCGGGTAACGCCTTGACCGACAATACTTATCCAGTCACCGCGACAGTCACCGACAGTGCGGGCAATACCAGCTCTGACACCACCACTAATGAATTAGTCATCGATGCTACTGCGCCGAGCACGCCAACGATTAACGCACTGACCACCAGCGATACGACGCCGACGATTACCGGCACCGCGACGGTCAACGCAGGCG
>CAUYTW010000176.1 GCA_963575715.1 Gammaproteobacteria bacterium
CCGCGACAGCGGAAACCGGATCGACCTTCGCGGGCTGGAGCGGTGGCGGCTGCTCGGGAACGGCGAATACCTGCACGGTAACCATGAACGCGGCTACCTCCGTGACCGCAACTTTCGACCTGATAAAATATTCCCTCATTGTTGTGAAATCCGGCACAGGGACGGGGACAGTGACCAGCAACCCGACGGGGATTACTTGCGGGACGGACTGCAACGAGGAGTACACCCCCGGAACGGCGGTAACGCTGACCGCCAGCGCGGCCACGGGATCGACCTTCACGGGTTGGAGCGGCAGCGGCTGCTCAGGAACCAACTCTTGCGCGATTACTATGGACACCGCACGGACAGTAAACGCCAATTTTGCCCTCAAGACCAATCAAACCATCGGTGCCATCTCCTTTACTCCGGCCACGCTCACAGTAGGCGGTACCACCACTGCCAGCGCCACGGCAACTTCTGGCCTCGCGGTTAGCTTTAGTTCAATTACTACAAGTGTCTGCTCGGTATCCGGGAGCACGGTGACCGGCCTTGCAGTGGGTACCTGCACGATTGCCGCCGATCAGGCTGGCAACGCTACCTATGCCGCTGCCACGCAAGTAACGCGTAATATCACGGTTAATCCGCAAACTGCGACTGTAACTATTGGCAATTTCAATCAATTTTACGATGGAAGCGTAAAAACGCCGATCTGCCTGACCACTCCGGCGAATCTCACCACGACGTTGACGTATTCGGATCTGGGATCGGGTACCGGACGAGTGAACGTCGGAACCTACGGCGTGACCTGCACGGTCACCCAGGCCAATTACACTGGAAGCGCAACGGGCACACTAACCATCATCGCCATGGCCAATCAGCTCGTCGAGACGTGGGCGCTCACTGGTTCCATGAATAAAACCCGTCAGGTACATACCGCTACCCTCCTAACGAACGGCAAGGTTCTCGTGGCGGGAGGACATGGCACTGGCCTGGCGACCGCCGAACTGTATAACCCCGCTACTAGAACCTGGAGCCTCACTGGTTCCATGAGCATAGCCCGCACCTGGTACACCGCTACCCTCCTCGCCAATGGCAAGGTGCTGGTCGCTGGCGGATCGGGTGGTGGCGCAACCGCCGAGATCTACGACCCCACGTTTGGAACCTGGACAACTACTGGATCCATGACTACGGTGCGCCAAAGTCATGCCGCGATTCTGCTTCCGAACGGCAAAGTCCTCGTCTCGGGCGGGATTGTCGGAACAACTGATGTTCTCTCCAGCGCCGAGTTATACGATCCCGCGAGCGGTACTTGGTCGGTTACTGGAGCCATGACTACTGCCCGTCGTTTTCATGCTGCAACGCTCCTGTCCAACGGTAAAGTCCTGATTTCAGGGGGTCAAAATGTCACATCGGGCTTCTCCAGCGCCGAATTGTACGATCCTTCCACCGGACTCTGGACAGCCACTGGTTCCATGAGCAAGCAGCATTCGGGTCACAGTGCGATCCTACTCAACACCGGGAAGGTTTTTGTCACCGGGGGCAGTTACACCCTCACCGAGCTGTATGACCCGGCGTCGGGAACGTGGACTTCCACGGGTTCCATGAGCGCGGCGCATTATTACGCTTATGTTGCAACGGCTTTGCTTCCCAACGGTAAGGTTCTCGTCGCGGGGGGATCGACGAGTAGCAATAACCCCTTTTCAAGCGCCGAATTGTATGACCCTGAAAGCGAGACATGGACTCAAACTGGTTCCATGAACACGCTCCGTTCCCTTGGTACTATGACCCTCCTTTCCGACGGTCAAGTTCTCGCCACAGGGGGACATGACGGCACCAATTACCTTTCTGGTGCTGAGCTGTATCAGTCTCAGCCGGAAATGGCATCCTTGACAGTTGCCAAATCTGGCACTGGGACGGGGACGGTGACCAGCAACCCGAGCGGGATTACTTGCGGGACAGACTGTAGTGAAAACTACGCATTGGGCACTGCCGTGACGCTGACCGCGACACCCGCTACCGGATCAACCTTCACTGGCTGGAGCGGCGGCGGCTGCTCTGAAACCAATGCCTGCGTTGTCACCATGAACGCGAAGACGACCGTGACCGCGAATTTCATAATTCCGCCTGTTGCGCCCACGATGACCGGTGCTACGGCGGGCAATCTGCAAGTCACCTTGAACTGGTCGGCAGTGGACGGAGCCAGCAGCTATAATATTTATCAAGGATTTATCTCGGGCGGCGAATCCTCGACTCCGGTCAAAACTGCCATCTCCGGAACCAGCACCACCATCAGCGGATTGAGCAGCGGACGGACATATTTCTTCAGGATGAAGGCAGTCAACACAGGAGTTGCCAGTCCGTACTCGAACGAAGTCAGCGCCACGCTGACGCCCTCTACGCCCAGCATCAGCGCC